>DUES01000192.1 GCA_011192055.1 Dehalococcoidia bacterium | reverse complement strand
GTAACGAATTGTCGCTGTATTTCGAATACGCTTTTCTCTGCAGGTCTGCTCATCTGGAATAACTTTCAACATAAAATTTGAATACAGGAAGTATAGTACTAACCATTGTCCGGAATCAACAGGTGCGAAATCCTGAGGTAATTAAGGCAAGCCGGAATCTACTTTATTTTACCAATGCAATATAAGATATAAGATAAACGGTGGTATGCCTGCATTGATATTTACGTAATGAGGTTCGGTCAGTGCGCTTACGGAGGGCAGTTAGCGCATATTGACCTGAACAGCGCCGTACTCAGGTAACGGTCTCCGCGGTCGTGCAGTATTGTGACTATGGTACCTTCCTTCATATCACCGGCAACGCGCAGGGCTGCCGTAACTGCAGCACCGGCGGACATACCAACGAACAGGCCTTCCTTTACGGCCATCAACCGGGCTGTCTCGTAAGCATCATCATCTTCAATGGTGATTTTATCGTCCAGGATTTCAGGGTGATACAGGGGAGGGACAATGCTCTCTTTCATGTTCTTGAGACCCTGAATGGCGTGACCTATTGTAGGTTCTGCCCCGATTATCCTGACACCCGGCTTTACTTCTTTGAGATACCTGCCGACTCCCATCAATGTTCCCGATGTTCCCATCCCGGCAACAAAAACGTCAACTTCTCCGTCAGTCTGGCTGAATATTTCGGGGCCGGTTGTCTCATAATGAGCCAGGACGTTATTTTCATTGGTAAACTGGTTGGGCCGGTAGTATTGCTCCGGTTCCTCTCTGAAAAACTTGTCCGCTCTTCTGATTGCACCGTCAGTACCCTCATTTTCAGGAGTCAGGACCACTTCGGTGTCGAAGGCTTCAAGGATATGCCGTCTCTCCAGGCTTACGCATTCCGGCATAAACAGCTTGACCGGATACCCTTTGACAGCACCAATCATCGCCAGGGCAATTCCCATGTTTCCGGACGTAGGCTCGACGATTGTCTTTCCCGGTGTAAGTTCCCCGGATTCCTCAGCCTTCTTAATCATGTAATAGGCCGGACGGTCTTTGACGGAACCTCCGGGATTGTTCCCTTCGAGCTTGGCGAAGACCCTGACCTTTGGGTTCTTGTTAAGGTTAACAAGTTCCACTATCGGGGTGTTTCCAATGGCGTCCAGCAGGTTGAGTCCTCTTTTTACCGCCTGTTTCATTATTAACACCTACCTTGCCGGAAGTTCTGTATTGATGAATGGAAGGGAAAAGGCGTTAGCCCTGATGATAATAGTATATTGCACCTGGATAGGCGGGTCAAGCTGGCCTGAGGAAAAGGCGTGTCTTGAAGGTGCAGTTCTCGTTTAAGCTTCTTTGAGTCACGGCAGACCGGAGTCATACTTATTGGTCTGCTCCGGTTGACCTTGGAGCATAACCCACCACTGGTTGACACAGATAAGGGTATTGAATGCTCAGGTTCAATTACTGTCCGGTCAGGCTTGACGGCTAATGTATATAGGAGTATGCTGTCAACCAATAATGATATAGCGTGTTGTTTCAGGATTATCACGGGAGGTTAGTCGATAAATGGCAGACCAATTCAGACTTCTTTTCAGCCCGATTAAGCTGGGTACCAAAACAGTCCGAAATCGAATTGCAGTGCCGGGTCACTACCCTGGTATGAGGGACCCGGACAGCTTGCCCGGTGAGCGAATTACCGCCTACTGGGAGTCCAAGGCAAAGGGTGGAGCAGGCATGATTTGCACCGGTATCTGGGGTGTCCATCATAGCAGCCCAACTCCGGTACAGGGTGGGTACCAGTTCCACATGGGGCAGACAAGTCCGCTCCAGGAACCCGGCGGTATGGACAAACTGAAACGAACTACTGAGGCTATTCAGAGGCACGGAGCACTTTTCATGGTCCAGCTCTGGCACGGGGGAAGAAACTCCTACGGAACACTGCATTATGGTGACCAACTCTGGGCACCTTCAGCAGTCCCGTCTCCCGGCAGCGGACTGGTGCCTCATGCGATGACACGGGAAGAGATAAAGGAAATAATCGAGGCCTTTGCTGCCGAGGCATACCGCTGCAAGCAGGCCGGTGTCGATGGTGTGGAAATCCATGGCGCTCACGGGTATCTGATAACCCAGTTCATGTCGCCGGACAGTAATAAACGTACCGACGAGTATGGAGGAAGTTTTGAAGGGCGAATGAGGTTTGCCTGTGATGTTATTGATGCGGTGCGGGCGGCCGTTGGCAGAGATTTCACGGTTGGTATCCGGGTTAGCGTGGACCAGCTTTCCGGCGCAGGTTACGGGATGGATGATATGAAGGTAATGGCCCCGATGATGACCCGCAGCGGAAACCTGGACTATATTGCTACCGGTGCCGCGATACCTCCCATGTATTTCCCGCCGGGTGCTTTAATGTACAATGCCGCCGGCCTGAAGGAAGTGGTTGATGTACCCATCATCGGTGGCGGCCGCGTGGTTGACCCGGTCCAGGCAGAGAAGATTCTCGAAGACCGCCTTGCCGATATGCTATTCATGAACCGGGCATTCATTTGTGACCCCGAATTTGCCAACAAGGCGCGGGATGGCAGGGTGGACGAGATCCGTAAATGCATGGGTTGCTCCGAGGGGTGCTGGATGCGTGTGTCCCAGGACAGGAACCCGCAGGGTGTCTCCTGTGCGTACAATCCTGCCACGGGTAAGGAGACAATCCCCGGGTGGCTGGAACTCATTCCCGCAGAAATAAAGAAACGTGTCATGGTCATCGGGGGTGGTCCCGCCGGACTGGAGGCAGCGCGGGTTTCAAAGGCAAGAGGTCACGATGTATCTCTCTGGGAAAAGAGCGATGACCTTGGCGGACTGGTAAATGTTGCATCCAAGGCTCCGGGGAGAGAAGACCTGGCAGAGCTGCCGCGCTACCACAAGTACCAGTTAAACATACTCGGTGTGGATATCCACCTCAACAGCGAGGTAACCGTTGATACTGTCGTGGAGCAAAACCCCGATGTCGTGATAGTAGCCACCGGCTCCGACCCGCGGGTCCCGGATGATATTCCCGGTATAGAGCAGGACAACGTCATCAAGACTGTCCGGGACGTCCTCAGTGGTAAGGCGGAAGTCGGGCAGAATGTGTTGATTGTTGATACGCAGCTCCGCACCGAGGGATTGACAACGGCTGATTTCCTGGCCCAGCAGGGTAAGAAGGTAGAGGTGATTTCTCCCTGGGAGAGCCCCGGAAGCGATATCGAGCAAATTACGAGAATATACCTCATGCACCGGCTGGCTTTCTCCGGTGTGAAGATAACCCCGCGCACTTCGCTTAAAGAGGTATCCGGTAACAGTGTCACCGTGGTCAATAACTACAACTCGGAAGAACTCGTACTGGAAGGTATTGATACGGTGATACTCTCGTACGGAGGCGTGGAGAATAACAGCCTGTACTATGCTTTGAAAGGCAAAGTGAAAGAACTCTACTGCGCCGGTGATGCCAATGGAATACGCAAGATACTCTGGGCTACCAGCGACGGAGCAACAATTGCCCGGAAGATATAGAGTATTTTCACAGGCAGACATACCTGTGAGTAGATTAACCGTTTGCCATTGTATATCGTGGCAGGCGAATATAATTATTGTCACCGGAAGAAACGATTTTCTGTCGTGAAGGGTATTGTCTTTTCCTGACCATCAAAGTTCCCTTTGCCTCTCCAGCAGGTTGAACCAGAAGTCCGGTATATTTATACTCTGAACTTTACCGGACAAAGGGGGTTTACTCGGGTATGGCAACTGTTTATAATATGCGGTGGTAGTCGAGTATATGCGCAGTTACCCATCCTGTAGTATACGCCGCGTCGGTGCAGGGGAGGTGCAGAATGACAATCGCAGCAATTGTCGGTGTTAACTGGGGGGATGAAGGTAAGGGGAGGATGGTCGACCTTCTCTCGGAGAAATACGACGTAGTGGTACGCTTCCAGGGCGGTAATAACGCCGGACATACCATTATCAATGACTACGGTAAGTTTGCCCTGAACCTGTTGCCTTCGGCAATATTCCGTTCCGGCAAGGTGAATGTACTGGGCCCGGGGATGGTTATCGACCTGGAGCACCTGGCGAAAGAAATTGAATACCTGCGTGCCTGCGGCATTACCATCGATACACATAACCTGAAAGTGAGCGACAGGGCAATTATCTGTTTTCCGTTTCACCGTGACCGTGACCGACTCGAAGAAGAGCGGCTGGCAGGAAAGAAATACGGTTCAACCAGGCGGGGAATTGCCCCGGTCTACGGCGACAAGTACCTCAAGAAAGGTGTGCAGGTCGGCGAATTGCTCTACCCCGGACACCTGGAGGGAAGGATTTCTGAAGTACTGGACTGGAATAATGTCCTCCTGACTTCCGTTTATAAGGCAGAACCCTACGCCCTGAAAGATACGCTTTCCTGGCTAAGGGAATACGGAGATGTTGTCAAAGACTTCATTGTCGATACGACTGTGCTCCTGGAAGAAGCGGCTGAAGATGGGAAAGACATCCTGTTCGAGGGGCAACTGGGGGCGCTGCGGGATATTCATTTCGGTATATACCCCTTCACCACATCTTCGTCACCTCTTTCGGCTTTTGCTCCCGTCGGGGCTGGTCTCTTCAGCCGCCCCATCGATAAAGTGGTCGGAGTGATGAAAGCCTATTCGACCTGTGTCGGCGAAGGCCCCTTTGTCACCGAGCTGTTCGATGATGTCGGACTGCGCATGAGGGAAAGAGGCCGTGAATACGGGGCAGCTACCGGCAGACCGAGGCGGACCGGATACCTCGACCTCGTTGCTTCAAAGTACGGTGTCCAGGTGCAGAGAGTTGACGAAATTGCCCTGACCCTGCTTGATGTCCTTTCCTCCGAACAGGTGCTGAAAGTATGTGTGGGATATGAGATAGGAGGAAATATTGAGACAGCATTCCCCATGACGCCGCTGCTCTACGAGGCAAGACCTATCTATGAAGAACTGCCGGGCTGGGAGGTGGACATCACCGGTATACGTGTTTATACGGAACTGCCGGGGAACGCACGACGCTATATCGAATACACAGAAGACTACCTGGAGAGACCCGTACGCTACATCTCCGTGGGGCCGGAGAGAGATAATATAATCGTGCGCTGACCGGGTACTTAATGGCTTTGCAGCTACTGGCGGGATTTCACCTCTGCTTCCAGCAACTGAAGTGTCCTGACCAGGGCTTTCGCTGCCGGTTCCAGTAGTTCGGGGGCCGTGCCGACTTCCGGTGTGTCTTCCTGAGTATGGAAGTAGTGGTACGGTCCGCCGTTAAAACCAAACCCGCGATAGCCCATCCGGATAACTTCACTCATCTCTCCAATACCCCGACCCGCCCGCGGTTCCAGTCCGGTCAGACCTGCCATAGACTCTTTCAGTATCGGCAGGAGTCCTTCACCGTTGCAGATGACCAGGTATTCCTCGGGTCTGGCGCGCTTTACCAGGCCGGCAGCAGTCTTGTCCCATCCCCAGGTGGCGATGGTAGCTCCAAGGTGTATCCAGGCCAGAGTCCTCTCCGGCGACGGAGCCAGGTCTTCAAGGAAGCGTCGTATGCCGGTGCCGCCGGTTTCATGTCCGGTATTCGCATCAAAAATATAGCTGGTATCTGATTTTTGTTCGCTGGCCCAACGTGCCAGGGCAAGAAACAGCGTAACACCCGGTCCGCGTTCACCACCACACGTAAACCAGCCGCTCTTGGGTGTGGAGATTATTATGACATCGTCACCACGGTCCAGTTTTGCGATTACGTTTCTCGGGTGAGTTTCCGGGATATCGGTCCCGTCAAGGAGAAGCGAAACCTCTGAGTTTTTTTCTGCCATTGAAGTAAGAACCGGTTCATTCCGCTTCGGGGTCAGGGCTACCGGTACCGGCCAGCGCTCTGTCCCGGCAGGGGTGTTATAGGCGTGTATACCGTCCGAAGGGCCGTTGCTGATGACGACCACTGCTCGGGCACCTGCTTTCGCGGCGGCGTGAATTGCAGCTATATCCTGCTCGTTGGAAAAAGCCGGTGCTCCGTAGCTGAAGGCAGGCGTTAGAAGGGCGATACTGCCTTCTGGTACTGTCCTGTCTTTTCTGACGTTAATCAGTTGACCGCTTACCGGTGTTGGCCCGGTCCAGGCAGGAGGCCAGAGAGGAAAACAGCCAATATCCGTGTTATTGATAATCAATCCGGTCTCTTTAACGAGCCAGGTCTCCTGCGGGAAYGACTGGAAACTGACTTCGAGCCCGAACGTTCTGAGACGCTCTGCCATCCAGTCTGTCGTCTTCTCYTCACCTGCGGTTGCCGTCCGGTGSTCACCGAATGAAGAGTAGGTTAGYACGTCCTGGTAAAGGCTTTCACCGGAAAGATAGTCGTATGTCACAGATATACTCCTCCCCTGCGTAACTGTATCCCATAGTYAGTTYGACTTRCGGTARAGTATCACATTCCTGTAATCGATGGYGAYATCRAAGGCTGTSCGGAGCAYATCCGCGTAGGGACTATGTGCAGCCTCCTCACYGTTGATGGTCTCGATAGTAATCCGGCGCAGCGGTTGAAACTGCCTCGTTARCAGGTGGTGCAACGGAGCAAGGTACTCCGGCAGWKGCACATCGTCCGGCGGGACATTTARTGTGATGGTCCGGCCGCTMCGTTGGAACACGGCTACCAGTATAGCACCCCGGTAGACRAGGTGTGTACCGGCGACACGTTTCGGCAGTACCCCTTTGATTGCTTCAAGCTGGACACCGCACAGTGATGCGGGGTCGGTTGCGTTTATCCGGTAAACGGCGTCTTCCGGTAGTCTGCGTTGCAGGTGGCGGAAGGCCTGGTGTGACATGAACTGGGGTCCGGGAATACCATGAAAGAAGTATCCTGCCAGTACTTCACCGGAAAGTTCCATCAGCCGCAGGGCTCGAAAAATGTATCCCCATCGGAAAACGGGCAACTCTCTTTCCAGGAGCTCGCGGAAAACGATTCCGTACCGGTCCAGCAGGAGCCTTGCCCGGTCTTTTACCCTTTCCTCGATTTCCAGCAGGTCTCCATCCTGTTCGGGAACCGGTAACTGCAGCCAGTTTCCGGCAAAGGGCAGGGAGCCTTTCCAGCGGGCGAAACCGACCCGATTACCGGAGCGGCGACCCCGCCTGTGTGTCAACGGTGTGCCGGTTACTACTCCGGGTACTCTGTACCGGTTTTCAATACCCCGGCGGAGTGCGGAAAAAGTGTCGTTGGTGACCCTGCCCTTCCACACTGCCTCCCAGAGCCGGTCCGAAAGCTCATCGGGACGGTAACCGGACAGTGAAAGCAGTGTCGAGAAGTCGTACCGGCCTCCGGTCCCGGTGAACAGGTCCTTCAGTTCCGGCTCCCCGTCTGCTGCGGCAGTTTCATTTTCCGGACTGGCAGTATCGTCCTGTAACAGGTCCAGGTCAGATTCGAAGCAGAACGATACGCGGTGGTTCTCGCTGCCTATCCAGCGGAGGTCTCCTTCCTGCATTACTGTATCCAGGTGAGAGGTTGAATAAGGATGTAAGCGTGCCGGCAGGACCTCCGTCTCCCACAGTACTGCCGGTAGCGGCAGGCACAGCATCTGCTCGATACTGCGGAACAGGCCGTCTATATCATCCCCGGGAGTGGTCAGGCCCTGGTGCTGTGCCAGGAAAAGCGGTAACTGCTCCACAGGCAAAGGTTCAAAGACAGGGACGGCGCTGGCCCGTGACAGTCTCAGTAATACCTCGAAGTTTTCACTGTCGCAGATACTCTCGGTGGTATCATCCGTCACCAGGTTACCCATGATTACCTTCTGTGAATCAACGAGGTCTTCCAGGATAACGGTCAGGTCCTGTTTATCAATACCGATAGTACTCTGAATGAATTCAAACGTAACCGGACCGTAGTACTGGAGCCATTCTCCCAGCAGGGCAGTAACCTCTTCATCACGGTCATCTTCTGCATCTGAGATATACCCGGTAGAAATCTGTGGTACGGGCGAATCTTCCAGGTATTCGGGTGTTATGTCCTTAGTCTCGTAGAGGACCCCGGCGATTTTTGACAGATTTTCGAGGGCAACAACCAGGGGCTCGGCGGCACCCGGAGGACTGATGCGCACCAGTTTCCGGTCAATAGCTTCGATGAGTGCTTCGGGGTCTGGTTCATGGTCATCTATAACGGATTTCAGTAACCGTTCCCATTCAGACACCGGTATCAGTAACCGCTCTTTGACCCAGTCGACCAGGTCGCGCGGGCTGTCCGGTGAATATCCCGGAGCGAGCCGTTGCCGTTTCATCTCAAACTGAGCAACCAGGTCACGGGCGAGGGATGGCCGGAGACCCGGTGTAAACACCACCTGGTTAAGGAGATCACCGCGCAGTCGGGACGTTGTTCCTGCTGCAGGCTCGTCGGTGGCATACATGTATTCATTGGTCTGGCGCCAGGAAAGGCTCTGTGCCATCGGACTCGGATATGATGTATGCGTCTCCGACCACTGGATTACGCCCGTTTCAAGCTCTGCCAGCACCTGCCGGAGACCATCCATGTCAAACTCATCCTGCAGGCAGACACGCCATGCTTCGAGCAGGACCGGGAAGTCATTAAAGCGCATAATGGAATCCAGCAGCTTCTGTGAGCGCATCCGGTTCATCCAGAGCGGCATTCTCTGGCCGATTTTACCGCGGGTCAGCAGCAGCGATCGTCCGGCGCTCTCGCGGAACCTTGCCCCGAAGAAACCGGAGCCTTCCAGGTTTTTTCTCAGTAGTTGCTCAGCGGTTGCACTCGATACCAGTGAAAGCAATTCTCCGGCACTGATGTCGTGCGGCAACTGGACTATAATACAATCGTTACCCGTGTATATTTCCAGTCGCTGTCCAAAACGTTCCGTCCAGGCAGCGTTCAGAGCCATTGCGAACGGCCGGTTAACGCGTCCGCCCCACGTTGTGTGCAGGATTAGCTGGTTTCCCGGCACACCGCCCGGTCCCGAACTGACAAACTCCACCACGATATGGTGACGGTGCGGCAGGTCACAGCCCGTCTTCTCTTTCTGGTTTTTCAGAAAGTTAACCAGTTGTTCCGCAGCGACGGACTCCATGCAGTAGTCCGTCACCAGGGATTTAATGAAAGCACTGTCTTCAAGGCTTTCACTGGCAATCTCAAGAAACTGCCCGATGCGTTCCGAGAAATAGAAATCCCGGTAGTTCTCTTCACCCCTCCAGAAAGGCGTAGCCATTATGCGTGGATTACCGGGAAGCACGAAAACATCATTATGAGTGATACGCTCGATTTTCCAGTTCTGGGTGCCCAGGGCAAACGTCTGGCCGGCAGCTGCCTCCCAGACAAACTCTTCGTCAAGCTCCCCGATAAGCGAACCGGTCTCCTGGTAGCGGAGGTGAAAATAGCCGCGGTCAGGTATCATGCCGCCCGATGTATACAGTGTCAGCAGCGCTCCTTTCCTGGCAGCCACGGTATTATCTAGACGGTCAATCGAAATGCGCGGTTTCAGTTCACGGATACGGGTATCTGCGTAGCGTCCCGCCAGCATGTTCAGCACGAGGTCAAATTGCTCCCGAATCAGGTGGCGGTAGGGGTAGCTGGCCGTCAGGTTCACGTAAAGCTCATCGATATCCCACATCTCCACGCCAACCATCGAGACGATGACCTGGGCGAGGACATCAAGAGGGCACAGGACGGGCTTTACGGTTTCCATGGCATGCTCAGGGATTGATGATGCGAGTATTGCCGCTTCGAGCAGGTCCTGCGGATGCGTGGGGAATATCGTTCCGCGGCTGACTTCACCAACCTTGTGCCCGGCCCGGCCGATGCGCTGGATTGCCGACGATACCGAGGGCGGCGATTGCACCAGGACTACTTCATCCAGTGAACCGATATCAATGCCCAGTTCCAGCGAATTGGTCGCCACGACTGCCCGGAGCTCTCCTTCTCTCAGTTTGCGCTCAACTTCGTTACGAATCTCGCGGGAAAGGGAGCCGTGGTGCAC
>DUES01000191.1 GCA_011192055.1 Dehalococcoidia bacterium | reverse complement strand
ATAAATAGGAGGAAATCAGGAAATGAAAAACATCGTTCTAAGTGTGGTGGTTGTTGGTGCCTTGGCTGTAGCCGGTGTGGGTGGTACGTTGGCTGATTTCTCTGACATCGAGAAGAGTGAGCTAAATCGCTTTGAAGTGGGAGCTCTTGATCTCAGGGTAAGTGTTGACGATGTGGAGTATGATGATCCTTTCGTGCCCATGATAATTAATGCCGGTGGGGCGTTCCCCTGCTGCTCCAAGGATGCAGTGTTTGACGTGCATAACACCGGTGAGGGGCAGGGCACCGGATGGCTCTATCTCCACATAAAGGATGTCCTCTGTTACGAGGTAACTAATCCGGATAGCAAGCACCCCGATGGCAGGACAGAGCCAGAGGATGTCGCAGAGAACGGCGGCTGGATTGGAAATGTTTGGGTCGACGGCATTGGACCACTTGGTGCGGACTGTACGCTCGGTGATTACATTGAGGTCTACATCGAGTACGACCTCGATGGTGACGGCGATCTGGAGCCGGTTCTAGGCAACCCCCTCTGGGGTCAACCAGGTACGGTATATCTGAATGAGATCGCATGTGAGTGGTATTACCTGGGAGAACTGCCGAACTGCAATACCCGTTACGGGAAGATTTCACTGCACATCAGTGACTGGCCCGAGGAAGAATTTGGATATGATTACTTCCCGGCTGACTCTCCGTGTAACGACTGGCCAACCAACGCCCTGATGCTCGATGGCGCATCGTTCACAATAGAGTTCGGACTGTTCCAACAGCCAATTCAACCTGGTGCACAAGTCTACTATCCGTAATAGTTAAGTACGTGTTGTGAGCAAATACTTATGGGGGGAGTGCCCGCAAGAGCACTCCCCCCCCACAGCGAATACCGGTGATTCACCTCTAGAGGAGAGGGGAAAACAAAAATCGACATAATAGTTCTCTTCTCCTGTGGAGGTGAGGCAGCCTGAATCAGCGAATGTATCTGGTAAGGATAGTGTGATGAAACGGTTTCTATCAGTGATAATGGCGGTGGTGCTCGTAACAGCAACAGGAGGCTTACTGGTAAATGGCACGATGGCCAGCTTCTTTGATACCGAGGCTAGCAGCGAGAATTACATGTGTGCCGGTACCGTAAACCTGGAGATAGGCAGCGGGGCGCTTGTTGTCGAGGGTGCCTGGCCCTGTGAGTGGTATTCCAAAGAACATATGCTGATAAATGCCGGCACCCTTGATGCCATTGCAAAAGTGCATATATGTAACCTGGTTTGCATCGAAGATGCTCCTGGTGCAGGCGTAGCTACCCGGGAACCCGAAAGTGTCGCCGAGGAAGGCGGATGGATTGGTAATGTGCTGGTTGAAGGGCTCGGGGTGGATAAATGCGACATCGCTGAATTCATTGAGGTCAGGCTATGGTACGACAGTGATGACGATGGGATACTTGAGCTTGTTGTTGAGGGCATGCTGAGTGATATCGTCTGCAATGAGTACGTGCTCGGGGTGATTCCCGGGAGTCTGCAAGTTGAAAATAATACGAAGGGTGGCGGTTGGGGCTCGTATTTTGAATATACTATTGGCAGTCCAAAGTTAACTCTGCCTTTAATGATAGGCCAGAACACAAACGGCGGTACAGTTTCAGTTGAGACTGACGGCAGCTACCTGCGGATCAAATATGATACCTACGGTTGGGAAATGGCGGATACTGCCGTATATGTGGGCGCAGACCCACCGGAAAAACTGGCACCGGGGAGCTTTCCTTATAAACACGACCCTGTAACACCCCCTTTAACGGAAGACTCCTATGATATACCTCTCGTCTGGGATCTGGGCACTAAAATCTATATCGCCGCCCATGCTACCGGTACTGATGGCGAGACAGCCTGGGCTAAAGGACAGACGCGCCGGTTTATGATGGAACTGCATTTCCCTGATATTCCCGAGAATTACTTCGGCCTGGACTACTTTCCGGATACTTCCCCGTGTGACCACTGGCCGACCAATGCATACCAGGGGGACAGTGTAACCTTCGATATAGAATTCTTGCTGAATGGAATCTCTACCTCTGGGCCCCCGAACGGGAAGAAATAGCAGTATGGAATCGTTAAACTTGAATAAGATTCCGAGGTCAATGAAATGAAACAGGTCCTGATAGCAGTATTAACAATAGTGGTTGCGCTCTCTCTGGCCGTTGCCGGCACTTATGCCGGGTTCTCTGACATCGAAAACAGTGAGGGTAACTTCTACGAAACGGGTAGCCTGGATTTACAGCTTGCGGACCATGCTGAAGATTTTGGCTACCAGGGGGATAGCGTCACGCAGACCTGGCATTATTCTGATTTATATCCGGCCGGAATGGCTCCGGGGGATTTCCTGGAACGCGTGGTGTATCTCAAGAATACGGGCAATCTGGCAGGGGACCATCTTGACATATCTTGCCATATTGTGAATGAAGAGATTGACAACGATACCGATGCTGAGAATTTAGCGGAGAGTACCATACTTGGTGATGATGTGTCCGTGGCACCGGGCTTTGGTATTTTCGATAAAGATACCGTGATGATAGTCAATTACATGAAGTATCAGAATGCCGGTACTGTTGATGTAGTTTGGAACGATGGGACACAGTGGGACATTCTGTATATGGATGACGTGGATGGCGATGGTATGATTACTCTTTTTGATTTCAGTAATCACGCTGTAACTAATCTTTCTCCGCCGGTAAGCGGTCTCTCCAATTTCTCAATGAAAGTCACTTTTGGTGATGCAAGTTGGAATTTGAATGAATATCAGGGTGACCGGACGCAGATGGTCCTTGTATTCACCATTTTTCAGTAGACACGGTAAGGAATATTCAGATGAAAAATCCTTACACCCGCTGAGAGTTGTCAGTTGAAATATCATGGGTTGAAAGATGTCTCGGGAGGGGGATGTCTGTCTCTGTATAATGGAGTCAGGAGATAATCATGATACGCTGGGGGAAGAGACTATTTTGTATGGTCCTGGGGCTGGTAGCTTTGGTTGTGTGCTCAATATACCTGGTACCAGCTATTCTTGGTTACAACCTGGCAGTAGTCTACAGTGGCAGTATGGAACCGGTGATGCCAGTAGGGGCCCTGGCATTGATGGGGCCGATTGACCCATCCGAGGTAGAGATTGGTGATATTATTGCTTTCAATCCCGTCTCTGATCCGGATGCTATCGTCAGCCACCGTGTGGTAGAAATATTGGGTGACAGTGCATCTATCGAGTTTCGTACCAATGGTGATGCTAATGAGGAACCTGACATGCTCAGTGTACCTGCGGCTAATGTCCTGGCCAGGGTAACCTACAATATCCCATATATGGGCTTTGCCCTTGCCCGTATTGGAGATCACACCAGAAGCCAGCTCGGTTTTATATTTCTTATTGGGCTTCCTACCGTTTTGCTCATTGGCAGTGCAGCCAAAGACCTGCATTTAATGACCAGTCCCGGAAGAAGGCGTATAACAAAACGGGCAATGTTACTGGAAAGGCGTAAAAAGAGGAGGTCCAGGCGGTAGCTGCATGTATCTCACCGATACCTTTGTTAGTTCCGATAAGACGGTAAAAGATAGAATATGGAGTAAGCAGGGTGCATATGAGTATACTTAATATCAATTTTCGCAAGTTAATAATAATCTTTGTCGGTGTACTTTTACTGTTTTCCGGGCTTGGTGTGCAGAAAGCGTTCACCTATCCGTCTCAGATTGAGGAGGAAGTGGTCCTGCTTGATTACCAGCACCGTGGTGAGTTTGACTACGTTGCGCATTTGAAAGGGTCTTACCTGAATGATGATATTACTCTTGAAGAAAGCCCCTTCAGTACTACCCAGACTGCTGATATCCCGGAATCCCCGCAGTCTAAACCGAAGTACCCCCTGGAGCATGTTGAGACTATCGATATGAAATATACCTATTCTTTAGTGCCGGACCAGGAAATTGAAAAGCCGACATCCACTAGAATAGAGATAACGGCTGCTATTGTGAAAACCGCAACCGAACAGGAGATAATCACTTTATTGCCGGTGACCGGGCTGACCGGTGATTTCACGGTTAAATTCACCTTGATTGGAGAGGAACTGGCTGAAGCCACGTCGGTAGTCATAACTGCAGATACTTACACTACGGTGGTACCGGTTGACGGTGGACCGTTTTTCGAGAGTTATTCACAAACGATGACAATATCAACCAGGGGGCAGCTCATCGAAATGAGTAGTCCATTAAGTACCAGCAAAAGAGCGGCGCTGGGTGAATACAGTTATGAGCAAACAGGCGAATTTGATTATTCGGTACAGTTAAAGCCGGATAGTCCTTTCGGAGCAATAGAGCTAACACCACCTTCAGTTTCTGTGCCTGAACCTCTACAGGTTTTATCTTCAATGACCGTGAAACCGGGTGAACCGCTTTTCTATAAGTTGTTTGAGGACATGGACATGACGTTTTCCTACCAGTTGGAGTCTGATAGTCTTCTCAGGCAGGTAAGTGAGGATGTTTCATTAACCGCTGTGCTGGAGAATCCGGGCGTGTGGCGTAAAGAATTTCCCCTCGTTCCAGATACCAGCAAGGCAGGCGACTTCGTGGTGCCTTTTTCACTAAGTCAAGAGGATCTGAACTACTATAACAATGTATACAAGGTTATCGAAAGGGAAATCGGTATGACCAGCAGTCATAACCTGACCATACTCGCTGATGTTTACGTTCAAGCCGAAAGCGACCATGGGACGATAGCAGAGCTATTCAGCCAGACTCTGAGCACGACACTGGAAGGAGATACCCTTACCTGGAAAGAGGGGGTCCTGGTACAGTCCCAGGGTGGTAATATCCGGACAAGCCGGATGATTCCCAATCCCGGGAAAATCATGGGACTTCCTGTTGGCTGGGCACGTGGTCTTTCAATTCTTCTGACAGTCATGCTTCTGCTCCTGCTTTCGTACCTCATCGTATTGTATATATGGTACAGACCTGAGGAAGCATCACCTCTTGAGAAAGAGATTCTACGGGCCAGCAAGAAACACAAGGATGTTATCGTGGATGTCAAGGAATTGCCAACAAGCGATGCAAGTGGGAGCATCATTCAATTAAGCTCCCTTGACCAGCTCGTTAAAACTGCTGACGACCTGCTGAAACCGGTGCTCCACGGGATCGAGTCAGGGATACATACCTATTGTGTTGTGGACGGTTCCGTCAGGTATCAGTACGTCTGTGATTTCTCGGTATAGTGCTGGTGCTTCCGGCGGAATATACAGTGGCTGTTGATAACCATTGCTTTCTTGACGGACAAAGCATAACATGAAAAGACCAAGAGAGTTCTTTTACCCTTTGTGTGCGCCTGATTGCTAATGCAGCACGTCCGCAAGAGAGACTGGCCAACACTATAACAATAAGCCGATAGGGAAGATGTCACCGGCAACTCTCGGGTCAATGGTTCTGTTTGAAATTAAAGTCGTGCCGGACCCGTATATCAGGAAGAATGGAAAGCAGCCTTTTTACTTACTCTCAAAGTCGTGAATTTCAAGAAGTTAACAACAAATGTGATGAATGCAGTTACAGAGGCGCTTGGTATCTATAGGCACGGACTCCTTTTTTAATGGCGTCAACTCTATGCCGCCTTCCAATTTTACTTGATGCTTCGTGGGTCGTTTTGCATTTCCGGCAATAGTATTGTCCCTTAGCCATTGAGATACCTCCATGCTCATCACGGTCAGTTGGTGAATGTGTCACGCAATGCATGATTTCCTCTAAAGGCAGGTTGAAATAGAGTCCGGCCCGGTTAACAAGAATTGCCGGGCTGTCAGCCCTGCGTTCAATCACCCATTGCCAGAGTAGGCTGCTTCTCCAGGTAGAGCTGTTTTAACTGCCCGACCCGGTGGGTACAGGTTCTTTCTTCTGAATGGGTTTGATGGTGAAACGACGGCACTGCCGGCACTCGAACCGCTGGTGCCTGCCGGTAGACGTAATTGAAAATCCGGCTTTCCTCATTTTTGGACTACCACAAAATGGACACCACATCTTCCTCACTCCTCTTCAGGTAATTATTTCTATTGCCCCCGGTATTTTAGTAGTGAAGGGTTTACTGTGTACGACTGGGGGCAATCTCGATACTCCATTCACCATTACCAGATTTCTGCTATATCCGGAGTTCATTCATTAAGGTCTCAGTTTGTAACTCCAGTTTCTTAATCCTTTCGGAGAGGATTTCAATTACAGTTGAAACTTGCTCATATCGAAGAATCAGTACTAAGATTTATGGTTTCCTGCTGTATCCCGGTACAGCATATCAATCTAAAAATATTATATATATCTTTATAACAGTCTAATCTGCGGCCGGTACATTGACAATTGCCCATAAGGTTAAAATATGGATTAATTAAAAGTACGTAAAATGTTTATATAGTAACCAGCAGGACTACGTAGAGTAACGTAGTCCTGCGATTGATTCCCGGTAAACAACAGGCGTAAATGAGGCGGGCCATCGCTGCGCCGCTATATATCAACAAAGAATTGCTGGTGTGATAATGCGGTCTGATTTATGTATATACAGAGAAATACGTAGAAAAGAAACTACCGATATACAGGGATTCTCGCTGGGAAAATGCTGGTTCTAAACGGAACGTCTTAGTTTTTACCGGAGTAGCACCTTAATCAGGCAGAAAGATTGTGCCGCCTGATTAAGGTTTATATACCACTACTATCGCAATCTAAAATAAATACGCTGCAGTGCGCCGTTACTCCGAACCGTAGCTTAGAAACCTGTTGGCCATGCTTGCAGCTTATTATCGCTGATAAAATTACCTTTGCAGCCGCGCAGGATATCCAGGCGACCAATAATATATTCCCTGGTTTCGCGGGGGTCAATGACGTCATCGAGCAGACCAACGGCTGCAGCCGCCCACGGTTCACTCTGGTATGCCATTTCCTTGATAAGTTTCTCCCGCTCTGCTTCGGGGTCATCAGCGGATTCAATGCGGTTAAGAAACACCACATTGGCAGCCGCCTCAGGCGACATAAAGCTGATTTCAGATGTAGTAAGGGCTGCTATGAAATCCGGACCGCAGTTGGTACCGCACATATTTGAAATAGCCATACCATACGCCTTGCGGACTATAATACAAATCTTGGGGACTGTGCTGAATGCTAGCGTCTGCATCCACATGATTATCTTGGTGGGCATTTTCTTCTGCTCGGCGGGTTTGCCCACCAGGAATCCGGGAGTGTCTGTCAGAAAGATAATGGGGATATTAAAAGTGTCGCACATCACGATGAAGTCAGATGCTTTGTCACATTCGTCCGGACCTGCGGCTCCTGCCTTGTAGAGTGTCTGGTTGGCAACGATACCAATGGTCCTGCCGTCCATCCTGGCCAGACACGTAATCAGGGTAGCGGCAAAATTCTTCTTAACAGGTAGATACTTGCCATCATCCACAATAGTCCTGATGACCTGGTACATATCATAAACACGGTTTGCCTTATCCGGGATGATTCGCATAAGCCTGTCGCCCTTGCGGTCGACGGGGTCATCCGTGGGGACATACGGCGGTTCTTCATCACAGTTGGCGGGCATATAGCTCAGGAAATCGCGGATAATCTGCATGGCCTGCTCTTCATCTTCAGCGATTGCGTCGACCTGTCCTGTGATCTGTTCATGCAGTTCACAGCTACCCGGCTCAACAGAATTCTCCGTTCCATCCGGCGTTATTTCGAGGCCGGGTTCGCAGATTGCCATGTGAGAGCCTTTGACCATTACCACAAAGTCTGCGGCCGCTGCCTGCCATGCCGGAGGACCGTAACAGTCTCCCATTATGGCGACCACGTGAGGGACCCGGCGAAGTGTCAGGAATTTATCGGTGGTATAAATGGGAGCAACCATACCCGCAGCAGTCCTTGTAGTCTGTGTTTGCTCCACGTTTCCATCGGCAAGTGTAATCAGCGGGAAACACAGTTCAGGGTATAAGGCGGGGTTGAGTCCTGTCTGCTGTGTAAACCCCATCCGGCGGCCTGTACCGGGTGCAACTGTAGCATCATCGGCGTTAACCATTACGGTCCGGCCGTTCACCTTGCCAAAACCCCTGACCTTGCTGATATGGGTCGTCCTGCCTTCGCTGTCAGGGATTGGATTTTGCATCAGCATACCCGTTTCATCGAATGTTTCGGGATCAAAAAGCCTGTTAATCCTTTCACGGGCAGTTAATCTACCACGCTGGTGCTGTTGTTCTATCTTTTCCGTGCCACCCATCTGGAGGCTTGCTTCTTTTATACTGTTAAGCTTGTCAATTGCTGTCTGCTTTTCCATTTCCGTTAAACCTCTCGTTCAGTCTGCGACCACGTATTGCTAGAAACCAACAGGCCAGGTCTGGAGCCTGTGTTCTCCTATGAAATTGCCCCTCTGGGAACGCAGGATACCCAGATGTTCAATGATATATTTCCTGGTATTGCGGGGATCGATGAGGTCATCAATCAGTCCTGAACCGGCGGCATCCCAGGGACCGCTTCCTGATTCAATGGAATTGATGAGGTCTGCTTTCTCTGTTTCCGGATTAGAGGCTTCCTCAATCCTGCGCCGGTGTATCAGGTTCACTTCCGACTCAGGTGACATAGACCTGTAGTCGGAAATAGTAAGACCGGCAACGAAGTCAGGATTACCACTGGGACCGCACAAGCTGGCCGCCGCCATACCCCAGGCTTTACGTACTACTATTGAAATCCGGGGTACCGTGCTGAGTGTCATTGCCTGTAACCATGTCATCATCTTGGTAATTATTCTATTCTCTTCAGCCTGTTCACCTGCCAGGAATCCCGGGGTATCGACCAGGAAGACCAGGGGGATATTAAATGAATCGCAGACGGCGATGAAGTTGGTGGCTTTTTCGCACTCGCTGACTCCCAGTGCCCCGGAATTGTGCATGGTCTGGCTGGCTGCAATACCGACAACTCCCCCGTTTATCCTCGCAAGACACGTAATTAATGCCTTTCCAAAGAAGGGTTTAATATCGAAGTATTTCCCATCATCTACAATTGCCTGGATGACGGGATACATATCATATGGTTGTTCGGGGTCATCAGATATCAGGTCTGAAAGTTCGTCAAGCAGTCTGTCAGGTCTATCACCGGTGGGGACAAGGGGTGGCTCTTCATCGCAGTTATTGGGTATATAGCTGACGATTTCCCTGATAATCCGGGCGCAGTGAGCATCATCTTCGGCGAAGGCGTCCACCTGTCCGGTAACCTCGGCATGAACTTTCCAGCCACCGAGATCTTCCGGAGTTGTCTTTTCTTCCAGGGCTACTCCAAGTACCCTGGGTCCGGAGACAGCCATACAGGTACCTTTAACCTGCACCACGAATTCCGAATTGGCCGCCTGCCATGTCGGGTCACCGAAACAATTACCCATCATGCCGATAATGCGGGGTACACGCCGCGGATTCACAAGTCTGCTGGCGGGGTAGGTGACTGCCAATAGACCGATTGAGCCCATTGTGCTTTGCAGGTGTACGCCGCCACTTTCGCCGAAACGAATAATCGGGCAGCCCCCCTGCGCTTCTATCGGTATGCTGGCACTCCTGGCTCTGCCACCGGGTCCGCGGCCTCCGGTACCGGCCAGGACAGTCGAATCGTCGGACTGGATGGACATAATCCTGCCATCTATCCTGCCGTAGCCGTGAAGTTTGTTACGGGGGATGAGTTTGCCATCTTCTTCCGGCATCTGGAAAAGAGTCAACATGCCCGTTTCGGTGAAAGAACCCGGGTCAACCAGTTTATCAATCCTTTCCCTTGCGGTGAGTCGACCACGCTTATGCTGTCTCTCGACCCTCTCTTCACCACCCATTGCAAGACTTATCTCCCGGCGTTTTTTAAGTTCGTCCAGTGCCGCTTGTTTGTCCATGACGTATCTCCTCTTGCGGGTATTAATAAACCTGGTATCTGGCTAATGCAGTCGCCCTGTTTAGAAGTATCCTGATTCTAGCAGGGCAGCATTACGTGTGATTGCATGGTATTTGCCTGCCGCGGGCTGCCTGAATATAACAAAGAATACCATCTATCAGCCATATGCTCAAGGTGTGGAACCGCTGCGAACGAGTTCGTAGTAATAACCAGGTATTCTTAATGCACGTCATTCAACTGGATAGCTATTCCCGGCATATATTACCGGGCGGTACAGCTTGAATTGTGACAGGAACACTGGTACTATTCCCGGTACTGTACACTTTAAAGTAGAAGTGAACAGTAATCCTGTATACGTATGATACCGGAAGCCGTGACCATACTTGGTTGTATAAGGTGAACCATGTATTCAGGTTGAGGAGGTATTCTCATGATACGGTTTGTTCATATCTTCAACTACGCTGAAGGTGTCTCAGCAGATGATGGTGAAGGGTGGTACCTTCGTGAGCATGTGCCTCAAGCCGGGAAGTTGCCCGGAGTTGTCCGTTACCGTTCGTGGAAACAGTTTGATAACGGAATTTCTTTTCCCAAAACCGGTGTGCCATCACCATTTGACCAGTTTGTACGCAGGACGGAGCTATGTTTTGAGACGTTGCAGGAAGCACTGGACGCTGTGAACGGAAATATGGAGCTATG
>DUES01000190.1 GCA_011192055.1 Dehalococcoidia bacterium | reverse complement strand
GTTATAGAATTCATGTTTTATACTGTATTTAGCACCTCACAAAAGTACTCTTTATGTTACAATAATAGTAGGTACCTTATGTAAGTGAGGTACATTTTGCGCGAGTAATTTTCCTGGATATGAGGGGCGATATGGTAGAAGCGAAGGAGAAGGCGCAGAGTATCGCCAGGGCGATACTTGATAACGCACAGAAGGTTATTATCGGCAAGGAGGACGCTGTTGAGCTTGCCGTGATTGCTCTTATCAGCGAAGGACACCTGCTTATCGAGGATGCCCCCGGTGTCGGTAAGACGATGCTGGCACGCAGCCTGGCACGCTCACTGGACTGTTCTTTTAAGCGTATCCAGTTTACGCCTGACATGCTTCCCGGAGATATCACCGGGGTCACGGTGTACAACCAGAAGACAGGTGATTTTGAATATCGTCCGGGACCCATCATGGCGCAAATGGTACTGGCTGATGAGATAAACCGGGCAACACCCAAGGTACAGTCAGCCCTGCTGGAATGCATGGATGAGGGGCATATTACGGTTGATGGTGTCACCCACAACATGCCTTCACCCTTCCATGTCATAGCTACCCAGAATCCAATTGAATACGAGGGTACATTCCCTCTTCCGGAGACTCAGCTTGACAGGTTTTTACTGCGGATAAGCCTGGGGTATCCCTCGCCGGATGACGAGGTCAGTATCGTGGAGAACCAGCAGTATGAACATCCGATTACGAATATCACCCCGGTTGCTACCGGCAAAGACTTACTCGAGATACAGAATGCGGTTAAAGCAATATATGTGGATGATATGATAAAACGGTACATCATCTCACTGGTCGCGTCTACACGTGACCATTCAACAATCTATCTCGGCGCTTCCCCAAGAGGTTCGCTTGCCCTGTTCCGCACTGCCCAGGCTCGTGCTCTTATCCGGGGCAGAGACTACGTTATACCCGATGATGTTAAGGCGCTGGCTGAATCCGTTCTGGCTCACCGGCTGATAATCCGGCTGACTGACGTGTCCCAGGACAAGAGCGGCCGTGCCAGTATTGCCGATATTCTTGAGACTGTTCCCGTGCCCGGCACGGTTGTAAGGTAAATCCGGGGCTGCCCGCAGGCTTTTAATCCCGGGTATTCTTTTCCAAGTGACGAGATGAAGTTTCAAAAGATTGTCTTTATAGTCCCGGTGGCGCTGCTTGCGCTGGCATTACTGGCAGGCTCGCCCCTGCTTTTACGCCTGTTTTTCATTTCCATACTGGTACCGGTGGTGAGCTATATCTGGTCGGTCCTTGGGATACGCGGTATCAGCGCCAGTGCAGAAGCTCCGCCTACGCATTGCCAGGTGGGAGAGCAGTTCCAGCAGCGGATTACGGTTGCAAATGACAGCCGGATACCGAAACTCTGGCTCAGGGTTGAGGAGAGTACCAACCTGCCGGGGACCCGCGAGCCGGCCGTCCTTAGCCTGCCGCGGTGGGGCTCTCATGAGTGGCAGTCCACCTTTACATGCAGGCGAAGGGGTAAGTACTACCTTGGCAGTGTGACCGTGACGGCTACCGACCCCTTCGGTCTTTTCTCACGGAAGCAGACGGTGGGAGAGCCGCAAAGTATCCTGATTTATCCGGCAACCATGGACCTGCCGCTGTTTAAGGCATCTTCTTTCAATGAATTTGGTTACGGTTCGGGATACCAGTCCATAAGCCAGATAAGCGCTAATGCTTCCAGCGTACGGGAATTCAGCAGCGGTGACAGCCTTAACCATATCCACTGGCCGGGCACCGCCCATGCCGGAAAACTCCTGGTAAAGGTTTTTGATTCCGACCGTTCCTATGACGGTTCAAAAACGGTGTGGATTGTCTTGGACATGCATCAGAAACGGCACTTCGGCCACGGTGAGGAAACCACGGAAGAGTACGGTGTGACTATCGCCGCCTCGCTGGTCAGAAAGCACCTGCAAAGCGGGATGAGGGTCGGACTGATAGCATCAGGTGAGCAGACGTACCTGATTCCACCGGAGCGGGGCGAAGACCACTTGTGGCGAATGCTCGAGGCTCTTGCCCTGATCGAGGCCACCGGAGAAACTCCCGTTGGCCAGGTTATATCCGACCACATGGAATATCTCAGGGGAAACTCCACCGTAATCGTGGTTACACCGTCTATCACAGGCAGACTGGCAGAGGCTACGCGACAGTTGAGGAATCGTGTCGACTCTATTGTGGTAGTACTCCTTGACCCCGCCAGCTTTGGTGGAGAAACAAGCATGGCCAATGCGGCACGCAACCTCAGCTCAACGGGTGTCCAGGTCTACGTTGTCAGGCAGGGTGACGAGCTTGCCCGGGCTCTCGATAACCGTGCTTCATTATTGCATGCGACATTCATTTAAGGCCCGGTAAGAGGAATAACGGTGATGAGTAACGGCGGAAGTGGCAGCAGGATGTGGGGATACCTGTCTCATACGGTGGCAGGGAGGAGACTGCCCCGGTTGCTCTGGTTATCAATACGGACCATTATTGGCAGTTCGCGGGAACTGACCAGCGTTATACTTGTATTTCTTTCCCTGGCAGTCGCTGCATGGTCAATTGAGCAGGCAAACTGGATACAACCCCAGCCCTCGCTGACAACGGTCCTCTTCCTTGCCGTGCTGACCGGTCTGCTGTTATTCAGGAGCAAACTGTCAGCCAGGATAACGTACCCTGTTATGATTGTGCTGGGACTGGGTGTGACTGTGTGGCAGGCCATTAGCCTGATGCCGTTATCCGATACGGAATCAGCGTTTCGTGCCTGGTGGGTGGCGGTCAGCGGTATCCGACCCAGCGAAGGGACGACCTACTTTGCCATGTTTCTCAGCATTGTAGTCTGGATTATCGGGTATGTTTCTACCTGGTACGTACTGCGGAAGCGAAACGTGTGGGTTGCTGTTGGCCTTGGCACACTTGCTGTACTGGTAAACCTGAGCAACCTGCCGCGGGAAGACTATCTGTACCTGCCTTTTTACCTGCTGACAGCGATGCTGCTTATCGGACAGGTTAACCTGGTGAAGCAGGGGGTATGGTTCGGCCGGCGCAAAAACAACTTCCCGCGCCGCAGTGTACTTTACCTGGTAACCGCTACCCTCTGTATCAGTGTGTTGACTGTTATCACAGCCTGGTTCGTACCCCAGCCCTCGGTCGACCAGTTGGGGCTGGCTTCGTTCGGGGGTACGCTGAACGAAGCCACTGCACGGGGGCAGTGGTTCAATATTTTCGCAGATGTGCGCTCCAAGTGGACCCAGATTAGCAGCAGCGGACAGCAAACACTGTCTTTTAATGACCCGCTGAGCACAAGCGGACGGATTCAATTCGTGGTTTCCGCTGACAGGCCGGCTTACTGGCGTGTCAGGCGGTATGATACCTACCAGTCCTGGGGATGGTCGAGCAGCGAGATAAGCGCCCGGCAGGTTGGTATTTACGAAGATATATATGAGAGTGATGGTTACAGGCAGGGTGAACAACTGGCCTATGCAGTGGAGAATAAGTTAAAGACAGATATAGTCCTGGTAGCGGGTGAGTTACTCTCCTCAGATATGCCCGTAGTACTGCAGACGTTTGCGGAAGAAGAGCCTGATGTGGGCCTGACTGCCGTGTCCTCAGGGCAGACGGACGGGGAAGAAAATGTTCAGCCTCAATCGGGGGACGTGATTGCCGTTATCACTCCGCGAATGATGGGGCCATACCGGAGCTATGAGGCTGTAGTAAATATCAGGTCGTTCACACCTGATGAGCTTTCCATAACGGGAGATAACTACCCCGACGCCATCAGGGAGCGTTATTTACAGCTCCCGTTTGGTTTACCGTGGCGTGTCAGGCAGCTTGCCGAAGAAATAACCCGTAACGCCGAGTCGCCTTACGAAAAGGTGCTGGCAGTTAAGGAATATATCAACAGGATGGAATACAACCTGGAAGCGGATGTTCCTCCGGAAACAACCGATGCCGTTGACCACTTCCTGTTCGAGGCGAGGGAAGGAGTATGTACGTCATTTGCATCTGCGATGGCCATCCTGCTCCGCGCTGTGGATATTCCGACACGCTTGAATACCGGCTATCTTGAAGGAGATTATGACGAGGAAACGGGAAACTATATCCTTCGTGTAAGCGACTATCATGCCCGTACCGAGGTCTATTTTCCGGAATATGGCTGGGTTGAGTTCTCCGCCACACCTGTTGGAGGGAGTACCGATGCCATTCTGGAAGTTGGCGATGATACTGAGATGCTTGAAATCCTGGACCCAATGCTGATGATAATACCTGACGAGAGTTTATTCGGTCCTGCCGGAGGAGATTTTACTCAGAGCAACTTACGTGGTACTTCACTACCCGGTCCGCAGATATACGTTTACTTTATCATCATCGGTATTCCCATATTGCTGTTCTTTTCCGCGAGAGCTGCCTATGCATTGTGGGTGCAGCGCCTGAAACGTGTTAACAGTCCTGAGGACGCATACCGCAAGATGAGTAAACTGGCTGCACTGGGTAAAATGGGTCCGCTGGAATATGAAACGCCGCTGGAATACTGCGCCCGGCTGGTAATGGCGTTACCATTACAGGCTGAGCTTATCAGCGCTATCATACATGCATATGTAGAGACGCAATTCAGTCCCCGAAAGGAACTGGGTCGGTTACAGAAGGGCAGACTGCAGAAAACCTGGGTGGAACTGGTGCCGTCTCTGGCAAAGAAGCTGCCAAGGCTCAGGACCCGCCCGGAATAGCCTCCTATTTCACCAGTCGGCTTCCGCAGGACGTGCAGAAATTTGCCTGGTCGTCAAGAGATACTCCACACTTGCTGCAGAAAGTAGTCCTATCGTTTTCGGACTTTGCCAGGGAGTTTCCGCATGAAGTACAGAAATTTGCCGAGTATGGGACCCTGCTTCCACAATTCGGGCAGTTTGCCAGCAACGTTCCGACCATACCTTTAAAAGGAGAAAGCCGGGGAGCGCGTTTCAGCATCAGCATAAATGCGGCTCCTGCACCCAGGAACAGCGGTATCACCAGCAAGCTGTAGCCGCTCTCCGTGAAAATCAGGAAATTAAACAGGCCGTGTGTTACCATTGCACAGGCAAGACCCGCCCAGAGCCTGGTTCTTGCTCCCGCTTGCTTCACCTTGTTCAGTCCGAGTGCATATCCCCACATGGCGGAGAACAACACATGGGCAAGGGTAGATATTGGGCCCCTGAGCAGGATAGCTTCCCAACCGTACGTGAGCAGATACCCCACATTTTCTATGGAGGCAAAACCGAGGGCTGAGGCTGACGAATATATCAGGCCGTCCATAGGCTCATCAAAGTAGGGTGAGTTGTAGACGGTCCTTTTCACTACCAGGTACTTGCCCAGTTCCTCGGTTATGCCTGCAACCACAAAGGAGATATAGGCAGCAGTACCGAAGGAAACAGAGCCTGACTGCAGAAGGTCTATTGCTTCCGGCTCAACTAGAAAAATCAGCAGGGACTCAAGGCCACTCACGGGAAATGCTACCAGGATTCCCCAAAGAAACGTGCGGATTACCAGGTATCTGGGTTCCGGCCTTAACCGGTCGCGCCGGTAGACCACCCACAGCCAGAAGATACCGGGTGCAAAAGCAAGGATAAGGACTACGGCATACTGCATTACGGAGTTCTCTTTAGGGTCACATTCGTATTACCCTGGTATTGCATATCAGGTCGTGCAGGCCTGTTTTCTGCGAGGTTAAAGGTATGGCGAGAAAACCGATTCCCAGTGTAAACCATGAAATGAAGTATGCCAGGTACCGGGCAAAGCTACGCAGATAACCCACCCGGGAGCCATCGGCCCGTACTACCTTGATACGCAATAGTGCTTTACCGGCGGTCCTTCCCCAGGTACCGATGGTGTATGTCCAGTAGGTTACTTCCAGAGCAAAGATAATCAGGTACTCAGTCCATGGAAAAGCCGCTTCGATATCTGTGGTACTTGCCAGGTAGTCTCCCAGGGTAAGATTTGAGATAAGCAGGAGCAAGACAATCCCGACAGTCGAGAGGATTATCTGRTCAATAAGAAAGGCCAGCAACCTTACCCARAAYCCTGCCGGATTTACTGAGGTTCCGGCGTATACATCACCGGGCAGCCTGAGRCCGCACTTGTAGCAATAGTTGGAAGAGCGGTCATTGACAGTACCGCATCCGGAGCACCGTTTCTTGCCCGTGGAAAACGCTCCGGTATCACTCCCGGTCTGTCCGGATGAATTCTCCGGATACTCAGGGTCTACGTTTTGCATTACTACCTCCGGATGCAACTCATAATGAAATCCGGTTATCTTTCCAGCCTTGCATGCCCTGCCGCAGGAGATGCGGGTACTGTATTATGGCACCTTCACCGTCCTGCACTCAAGGACTTAGTGTTGCGGGGGTATTTCTTGAGACATAAGTCGCATACGGGGGCTGAATGTTGACCTACCATAGAAATAACTGGGCATTAAGTCGAGGTGACAAACATGGTGAATTACTATCAACGCGAGACAGCATCTCCCGGAGCGTCGCCGGAAACGGAAGTACCGAACATGGATTCAGCCCATAAAAGGCGGTTCGGTCGATTCCGCGTTGTGCTGTCCGGTATTTTCAATGTCCTGTTCTCGCTGTTTATTGCCGGCATATCAAGTAATAACCGCGGTCCAGGGTACCCTACCTGAGGAAGCAGTAATTTTTAGGGTAGTTGACCTTAAAAGAGTATTGCGACTGTCTTTCCGGTATATGTCAGGGCTGTATCTCAGCCTGATAGACCATCATACTTCAGATGGTGGTTTTATGGTGGTGCCCTCTGTCAGTTATCGCCGGGGTTTCGCCGGGTAATACCTGTTTCCATTGCATCGCTGACCTGTTACCTTGTTTGTTGAGACTCGGTGAGCTTATTCCACAATCAAATGTGCCTGCAAATGGCCACTTAATAACTCTTGACAAAGGTTGCCGTAATAGATAATATATAGCCCTATACCTAGATTATCTAGGCATTATTTCACAGGCATGACGCGGTGAAAGGAGTTGGTGCGAGGTGAAGAATGTCCGATAGTAACCGGATTGACTACCGGATGTTGGAAGCAGGCTACGGGTTCCCACCGACCAGTTACCGGGTGGACTCATCAATGGTTACTGCTTATCTTACAGCGGTAGGAGATGACAGTGACCTGTACCGGGATTCAGACCTGGTACCGCCGATGGCTCTTGCTGCCCATGCCCTGGCGGCTCTATCGGGGACGGTGTCATTTCCTGATGGCTCAGTCCACGTATCCCAGTCGGTAGAATTCGCCGGCACAATAACTACCGGGGATACCATCACCAGCCAGGCCACGGTAGGCCGGATACAGAAACGGGGCAAGTTCCACATGCTCAGCATGAACCTTACTGCCTGCAAGCCTGATAACAGTGTTGTCTTTCGGGGAAAGACCGATTTCATATTGCCCGAACAAAGCTAGGTTCGGTATTATCGATACAGGAAGATGTAACCTGAGGGGGGCGGTTATATTGTTAACGGATTTACAGGAAGGGGCAGATTTGCCCGGGATTAACAAGGAAATCCGCCAGGAAAATATCAACCGCTATGCCGATGCCAGCGGGGACCATAATCCGATACACATAAACGAAGACTATGCCAGGGAGACGCCGCTTGGAGGTACCGTGGCTCACGGTATGCTGATGCTGGCCTACATCTCGCAGATGATGACGGGGGCTTTCGGGCGTAACTGGCTGGAAAGCGGCAGCCTGGACGTGCGGTTCAGAGCACCGGCACGACCCGGTGATACGATATCCGTCAGCGGAAAGATAACCGCATTGGACAAAGCAGCGGAACAGGACCGGGTTAGTTGCAGCGTGCTATGTCAGAATCAGAATGGTGAATCCGTCATTACGGGCATCGCCGAAGTGAAAGTGAGTGCCGATGAAGATAGCCATTGATGGTATGGGCGGAGACTTTGCCCCCGGAGATATCGTACAGGGTACCGTTGCGGGTGCGAGAGAATACGGGGTCGATATTGCGCTCGTAGGGCCGAAAGAGAGCATGGAGCAGGAGTTAGCCAGACATGACTGCTCCGGTATAAATATAGAAGTTGTGGATGCCCCTGAGTACCTGGTGGAAGGTGAGCACCCGGCCTTCGCGCTGCGTCAGAAACGAAACGCCTCTGTCCTGGTTGCTACCAAGCTGGTCCGGGATGGGAAAGCAGACGCCGTCATCAGTGCCGGACCCACCGGCGGGGTAGTCGCTGCCGCATTATTCATCCTGGGAACACTTGAAGGGATGTCACGCCCGGTGGTAGGCGGACCTTTCCTTGGTTTTACCCCGAACACGGTTATGATGGACCTCGGCAGCAACGTGGACTGCCAGCCGCACCAGCTTCTTGATTTCGCCATTGTCGGCACGGTCTACGCTCAGAAAATGCTGGGTATTGAAAATCCAACCGTGGCACTTCTCAGTGTCGGTGCTGAGGAAGGAAAGGGTAATGAACAGGTCAAAGAATCTTATCCTTTGTTTCAGGAGTGCGGCCTGAACTTCATAGGTAATATCGAAGGTTATGATATTGCGACGGGTAAAGCCAACGTGATTATCTGTGATGGATTTGTGGATAATATCGTGGTCAAGTTTGCCGAGACCCTCGGTAAGACAATCGGTCGCTGGCTGGAAGAAAGGCTCACCGGTAAGCTGCCGGAAAACGAGGTACGGGATATAGCAGATGCCCTGGTACTGGCCACCAATGCTGCCGATGCGCGTGGCGGTGGTCCCTTATGGGCAGTGGACGGAATCGCCTGCGTGGCTCACGGGCGGTCAAGGGCTGATGAAATAGCCAAGACAGTTGGACAGGCCAAACAAGCCGTCGAGCAGGACCTTGTCGGTTCGCTGAAGGTGGAACTGGCCGCAGCCCGGCGCAAGATGGGGATGAGAGACTAGCGTAAACGGCTGTCCCGGAAGCTCAATCAATCGGAGGTATTCAGTATGACTACAGAAGTGGAAGAAACTTTAAAGAAGATTGTTGCCAGGGTTGTACGGAAACCGGACCTTGACTTCAGTCCGGCAGCCACTTTCAAGGACTTTGAAGCGGATTCTCTCGATATCGTGCAGATACTGGTTGCTGTAGAAGATAACTACGATATCGAGATACAGGATGACGCGCTTGAGGGAGTCACAGATATGGGTGGTTTTATCGCCCACATCGAAAAAAAGATAGCCGAGAAAGTATAAAACGCTGAATCCATTATGAGTAAAAGCAGACCATTGGAAGGCAGGATTGCCCTTGTTACGGGGGGCTCGCGCGGTATCGGGCGGGCAATAGCATTACGCCTGGCGGCAGATGGAGCCGGTGTTATTATCAACTACCTTCGTAAGAAATCGGCCGCGGAGCAGACTGTACAGGATATTAAAGAAATTGGTGTTGCTGCTCACGCGATAAAGGCCAACCTTGCCGAACCGGAGAAAATTGATGCCATGTTTGATGACATTGAGGCCAGGTTCGGCAGGCTGGACATTCTGGTCCACAATGCCGCTTCCGGTGTGGCGCGTACTGCCCTTGACCTGGACGACCGGGGATGGGACTGGACGATGAACATAAATGCCAGGGCTTTCCTGTTGTGTGCCAGGCGGGCTGCTCCAATGATGAAGAGCGGCAGCAGGATGGTGGCGATATCCAGCCTTGGCTCACGGCTGGCGTGGCCAATCTACACCGCTGTCGGTGTCTCCAAGGCAGCCCTTGAAGCGCTGGTCCGTTACCTGGCAGTGGAACTGGCCCCGCGGGGAATCAGCGTTAACGGAATAGCTCCGGGGGCAGTCGAGTCCGAAGCTCTCAAGCTTTACACTGCCGATAAAGACCTTCCGCAATCGTCCTGGCAGAATACACCCGCAGGACGGATGGTCCGGAATGAGGACATTGCCGGTGCGGTCTCTTTCCTGTGCAGCGAGGAGTCGGAAATGATACGGGGACAGACTATTGTTCTTGATGGCGGCCTGTCACTGTCAATGACCAGCCCGTCGGATATGGACCAGGGTTAGTGGAGGTCGGCATGACACAGCGCAGGGTGGTAATCACGGGAATGGGTGCGGTAACGCCCCTCGGGCTGACGGTTGATGACTACTGGCAGGGGCTTATCAAGGGAAGGTCAGGTATCGGTTCGATAACGCTGTTTGACGCCAGCCAGTATTCCGTTAAGATAGCCGCTGAAGTAAAGGACTTCGAGCCCACCGACTATATGCACATCAAGAGAGTCGACCGTACCGCCCGTTGCACGCAGTTTGCCATAGCTGCCAGCCGGATGGCGCTGGAATCGGCTTTTTTGGACATGAATGTGGAGAAACCGGAGAGAGTGGGTATCGTTATTGCTACTTCGGGCATGACTTCCAGTATTGCTGACATGGGTGAGGTAATCAAGAAACGGGGCCCGATGCGGATTGACCCCCTGCTTGTCAGCAAGGTAGCACCCAGCATGGTGCCTGCACAGGTAGGACTGGAGATTGGTGCCCGGGGGCCGAATGTCAGTATCAACAGCGCCTGTGCCAGCGGTAGTGATGCACTGGGGACTGCCCTGAACCACCTTCGTCTTGGTCATGCAGATGTTATGGTAGCCGGTGGTGCAGAATCGAATATCAGCCCGATAGCAATAGCCTCGATGACCAGAGTTGGTGCCTTGTCCAAAGAAGAGGACCCGCAGAAAGCTTCCCGTCCGTTCGATCTCAACCGGGACGGCTTCGTCTTTGGAGAAGGCTCCGGGCTGCTGGTACTGGAGACCTGGGAACATGCCCGGGAGCGAGGCGCCCCGGTACTGGCCGAACTGGCTGGAGCCGGCTGGTCTTTCGATGCTTACAGTGAAACGGCACCGCGGGCCGAACAGCAGGCGATTGCCATGAAAATGGCTCTTGCTGATGCCGGTGTATCCCCCGACGATATTGATTATGTCAATGCTCACGGTACCGGTACCAAATTAAACGATGCGGAAGAGACAAAAGCCACCAAGCTCGTTTTCGGAGAGCGGGCTTACCGGGTACCGATGAGTTCCAATAAGTCGATGATAGGTCATCTCGCCTGTGCTGCGGGGGCCGTTGAGGCGGTAGCTGCCGTGATGACTGTCAGGGAAGGCATTATTCCACCGACCGTAAACTATGAAACACCTGACCCGGCGTGTGACCTTGATTACGTTCCCAACAAAGCGCTCAATAAGCAGGTTAATGTATGCCTGTCAAATTCCTTCGGCATGGGCGGACAGAACTGCTGCATCGTTATTAAGGGTATATCCTGAGGAAGTAACGTGTCAGACGGAGAGCTTGCAGGAAAGGTATCACTGGTAACCGG
>DUES01000019.1 GCA_011192055.1 Dehalococcoidia bacterium | reverse complement strand
ATCTCTCAGGACGGGACTGCCGGTATCCAGGTGATTGTGTGCGATTGTCCTGATTCCGCTAGAATTAATTTCCTTTACCTTTCCGATACAGGCACAAATCGGCTAATGAGTTGCAGCCGGGTTACAGGTATGTGTACCGGGTATAGCGTTCCGTACAATCCTTAATCCTGACATCAGAAATATCAGGACTGCCCCCGGCCGATGGCCTGCTAATTGTCCTAGTACTAGAGTACTGGTTGGAAGCTAAAAAAACCATAAACATATACCGGATTAATCGAAACATTTCCTAAACATTAAAACACTAAAGGTAATAGAAGGAATATACACGATTGGGAGTATTTCGATTATTGTGTGAAGCTGTGCGTGAGATGCCCTTGAACCATGATACCCGAGTAACTATACTGATTTAATAAAGCTGAAATATGGGAGGCGTTGGATATGGACATGAAATCAGGGCTTGATGAACTGGAAAGGCGAAAAAAAATAGGCCTGGGTGGCGGTGGCCCGGAGAGAATAGAGCGACACCACCAGAGGGGCTACCTGACCGCTCGTGAAAGGATAGAAAGGCTGGTGGACCCGGGCACGTTCTGGGAGACCGGTCTGCTGGAGCAGTATGAGATGCGTGAGGGACCGCAGCGGGAGTGGCCGACAGCCAGGATTTCGGGATTCGGCAAGGTAAACGGCCGGACGGTTGTCGTCCATGCCGATGACCGGACAATCCTCGCCGGAACTGATGAGCAAAAACCTGCCGGGTCCGGTCGGCCTAAAGGAATGAGGCTCCTGGCTCAACCGGATGTGAGAAGCTACCCGGTGATAGGACTTGGCGATGGCGGCGGTGCCAGGCTGCAGAACATCATGGGTTCCTATAGCCTGCTGTCCCTGACATACCCTATCGAGGCTTCGATGACACCCCGGAGACACCCGCACGTGGCTACCATAATGGGGTACTGCTATGGAGCTCCGACCTGGGAAGCAGCCAGGGCTGACTTCGTGGTCATGGTTAAAAAGGGCACCTGTATGGCTGTTTCCAGTCCGAGAGTGCTGGAAGTGGCACTTGAGGAAAAGACCACACCGGAGGAGCTTGGCGGTTGGGAACTGCAGGCTGAGGTTACCGGCCAGGTGGATGCTGTGGCGGAAGATGATGAAGAATGCCTCCGGATTGTACGTGATTTCCTCGGATATATGCCGTCAAACTGCAATGAGGAACCCCCGGTGGTAGCTACCGATGACCCACCCGACCGGAAGCTGGACCGCCTGCTTAAGATTGTCCCGGACAAGCCGAACCGGGTCTATGACATGCGCCAGGTAATCAGGGAGATAGTAGATGACGGTAAGTTCCTGGAAATGAAATCCCACTATGCTAAAGCTTTGATAACCTGCCTTGGCAGGATGAATGGAAGGACTATCGGAATTATTGCCAGTCAGACACTGTATAATGCCGGTGCTACCGGACCGGACGAGTGCGAGAAAGCAACCGATTTTATCGTCCTCTGCGACTCATTTAATATTCCACTGGTTTTCATTGCGGATACCCCCGGGAACCTGGTGGGCAGACCTGCAGAGCGGCGAAAGATACCGACTAAAATAATGGTATGGTTACAGGCACTTGCCCATTCAACGGTACCGAAGATAACCATAATTGTGCGTAAAGCCTACGGAATGGCTATTTCACACATGTGCGGTACCAACTGCGGCCCGGACTTCATCGTGGCCTGGCCAACAGCGGAGATTAGCTTCATGTCGCCCGAGGCGGCTGCGAATGTTGCCTTTCTGCGCCGGATAGAAGCGTCCGAAGACCCGGAGGCGGAAAGGGTGAAAGTCATTGAAGAAATGCAGTATGGAAGCGCCCCCTGGCGAGCCGTCGAAAGGGGCGTCCTTGATGAAGTGATTGACCCGCGTGATACCAGGAAATACATCGGAGATTGCCTTGACATAATAAGAGGGGCCAGGGGTAACTTTATCAGCGAAAAGCGCCTCCAGTCCTGGCCTACCGGCTACTAGTACGGGAGATACAGGGGGAAACGCCGCAGGCCAGCGTAACTGTGACGCTGGCCTGCATTATTATCCCTGGTACTGAGAAAAGGTTACGTACAGATATAGTCCGTTTATGACCTTGCTCAGGCAATAGAGCCGTCTTCCTTGAAGCCGACAATATCCTCCCAGGTATATCCATGTTCGAGGAGGACTTCTTCGGTGTGCTGTCCGAATTCGGGTGCCGGTAACCGGACCGACGAAGGGGTCTTGCTCATCATTATGGGGTTTGCTATCTGCTCAATACGTCCGCACTGTGGGTGGTCGTATGAAACGAAACAACCGCTCGCTCTTGCCTGGGGGTCGTTAATTACCTCTCTAAGGCTCTGATTGGGGGCATATGGTATCCCTTCAAGGAGTGGATGCCATTCTTCGTATGTCTTGGTTATGAATATCTCCGAGAAGATTGCGCGAAGCTCGGTGATATTCTCAGCCCTTCCTTCTATTGTGTTATAGCTGGGATTATTTGACAGGTCTTCCCTTCCTACAGCCTTGCAGAACTTCACCCAGTAGCGGTCCGGCTGCAGAATAATGAATATCAGCGCCCTGGCATCTTTGGTCATATACAGGCCGGTCAGCGGACTCTTCGCCTTGGCGCCATAAAAGGCCATAACCTGGGCAATAGCCGTCATTGACTGTTGTACCAGTTCTGCCGGCGGTTGTTCCCGCCAGTCTGCGGGGTCGAGTCCGGTAACGAGTGCTCCGGAAATGTCAAACCCGTTCTGGAAAATACCGGTATGTAACAGGGAGACACTCACTTCCTGTCCAATCCCGGTCTTTTCCCTGACATAAAGGGCCTGCATTATACCGAAGGCGAGTGACATACCAACTACGTTATCACCGATAGCCGGACGGTATCCGAAAGAAGGAATACCGGGTTGGGACATAATATAGGGAAAGCCGGCGCGTGCCCAGTAGGCGGTAGCGTCATAGGCGGGAAGGTCTTTGTCCGGACCTGCTTTACCGTAACCGTTGACATTACCCCAGATTATGCGCGGATTGATTTTTTCGAGTGTCTGGTAGTCAACCTGGAACCTCTCAAGCTCGAAAGACCTCAGGTTACTGAGGAACACATCAGCTTCCTGTACCATCCTGTGGATAATGGCGCGGCCGTTATCCCGGGAAAGGTCAAGAGTAAGGCTCCGCTTGTTGCGGTTATAGTTCTCCCAGTTGTAGTCGAAATCAGACGGGCAGGCAGCGCTCTGCTCTGCTTGAACATCCTTGAAGACCCGCCAGTAGTCGCCCGTGGTCGGGTTCTCAATATGTATTACGTCTGCCCCGAAGTCACCGAGCATACGGGCGGCCATCGGCACGGCCGCCACCTGTGAGCAATCGATAACCTTGATACCTTCCAGTGCCATACCCATTTTTTCCTGCATCCCTCCCAGATATTTACTCTCTTTATCACATGACCGCACTGTATTACGGCAGCCTGAAAATAATTATATGAAGAGGTAAACAGCCGGTGTATTTTGCATGTACGCTGTCTGTTTTGTGTTGAACACTTTAGACTGTCAGCCTGTGCTTGTCAAGAGTATGGAACCAGACCTTAATCGGTGAGTCCAAATTCAAAAAGCCCGCCTCATGGGTGCAACATCAGATTCACGGATTTTCGTGTCTTTGCGAGCTTACCTCCCATTTCCATAATTCCGCAGGGATTGCTTCGCAGCCTGCGGCTTCTCGCAATGACAGGTGGGGTTTCCCGCAGAGAACCCGCGGATTGGGTACCCGTTACAAAGGAGGCTGCCGTCGTGAAGCTACAGGTACGGAGTCCTGCCGTGTTATACTGAATAAGTGGCAGTGCCTGAACGCCTGCTATGAGCACTGCTCAGTGCTCATAGCACTTTTTTCGTGTGTATTTTATCGGGCGCATAGCGGTATTTGTACGGCAGGAGGTTTGTATATTCATGAATCAGTCAGCCCTGACCGGCATAAAGGTGCT
>DUES01000189.1 GCA_011192055.1 Dehalococcoidia bacterium | reverse complement strand
GTTTTGCCCACATTCGGGCAGTCACATTCATAGACTGTATGGCTCATTTTTAGACCGGGAGCAGCCCGGACCAGTGTTTCGACCGGTCCGGGCCTGAAAATTACATCTTTACTAATCACGCAATACCGGCGCTTTGCCACATCTTTCTAGTTGATAATCTCAGTGCTATCCGGTGTAGCGGATTCGGTAGTGGCACCGTCTGTCAGCGATGCGTCCCTGATATTGATGGGAGCACTGCCCGGGAAATATCCCTGCTTGACTGTTACCAGGATATAAAGACCCGGCTGGTCAAACGTATGGCTCAGTCTGCCGTTTCCATCCGTCCAGCCAAGTAATGTCCCATAGAGTCCCAGTACCGCTTCGTAGTCCTCAACTTTAGCTGTAGAACCGCTTTCCTCTCTGAGGGCAGCAGCCTGGTCCCTGAAGGCTTCAACCTGGTCCCGTCCTATTGCCCAGACAGCAGCTTCCGCGACAGGGTCAAGGGTTATCCTGTTTATCGTTGCCACGGTTACTTCAGTCCCTGCCACAGCACTCTGTGGAGCTATCAGCGCAAGTGCGCCGGCAGTGTTCCTGATACCGATTCCGCTGAATCCGGGGAAATACCCCCGCTTGACTGTGACCAGCAGGTAGAAACCCTCTTCATCGAAGCTATGCGTCAGGTTCCCGTTCAGGTCTGTCTGACCGAGACGAGTACCATGGAGCCCCACCAGGGCTTCGTAGTCTTTTTCTTCCTCCGTGATGGAGTCGTTCTGCCTGAGAGCGGAGACCTGCTCCCTCAGTGTGTCGACCTGCTCCCTGGTAATTGCCCAGATTCCGGCTTCCGCAACAGGTTCGGAAGTCCCCCTGAGATGGATATTCATGGTAACTGCTTCTCCCACACCTGCTCTGTCCGGTGCATCAATGGCAAGTACCCTGGGGACACCCCTGACGGCAATCCATGTAGCACCCGGGAAATATCCCCTCGAGAAAGCTATCAGCAGGTAATTACCTGCTTCAGTAAACTCGTGGTAAACCCTGCCGTTGGGGTCTGACCGGCCGATGAAAGTACCGTGAATGTCTGCCAGTGCCTCGTAGTCTTTGTCTCCGTCCTGGATTGCGGTGTCTTCTCTCAGGGCGGATAACTGCTCTTTGAAAACCTCTGCATTGTCCCGGCTGATTGCCCAGACGCCGGCACCCTCAAACGGTTCCTGGTCCGCCCTCAGGAAGACCGTCATTTGTGTTTCCTGGTTAACCATGGCTATCCTTGGCGCCACGATTGCCAGGGCACCCTGCAATGGTATCCTGGACTCAGTTGCAGACCCTGTGTCTTCTTCAGCCAGGGCAGATAATGGACTGAGCACCAGCATCACCAGTGCCATTGTGACTGCTATTATTACAGACCACTTTTTCATTTTTGTTACCTCCTGTCTTGTTACTCGACTGCGGTCAGTCCGACTCATGACCGGGGCCCCAAAATGTCGTTTCCGTCTACTGTATTCCTGCAGCCTGATATCAGTGTAAAGCACCAGTATTAACGCCGTATTGTACGCATGTAAAATCTGTGTAAAATTACATCATGATTCGGATATATTTTTTCCAATCGCCGTTTACTGTTTTTCACGCGCTGGCGGTCTGCCGGTCATAAGGTAAGCCGTGCCGGTTCGATTTATCCGGGCATTCAGGAATTATGCCTGAACTTGTGGTAAAATCTTCTGAAGCACATCAGGATAATCTTGCGACTGTATGCAGTACCGGAAGGGGGGTAACATGCCTGACGATATCACGGTTAAGGATAACCACATATACGGCGGGTGGCGGCAACCGGTAAATATCTCCGCCAGTGTTAAAGATTCCATCCATGACGATGAGACTGCACAAAAACTCGGTATGCGGGGCGGGACGGTAGCGGGCAACATTCACCTCGAGCAGTTTCCGCCGGTCCTGCTGAAGGCGTTCGGCCCGCGCTGGTTTGAATGCGGTTCGCTAAGCATGTACTTCACCTATGCTACGAAGGACCGCGAAGAAGTGAGGGTGGTCATGGACGTACCCCCTGAAGGAGCCGGGGATGCCCAGGTGGAAACATGGATGGAAACCGCTGACGGACATACCGTATGCAAGGGAACGGCCTCGGTGGGTACACCCGGTCAGCCCACATCACTGGATAGTATCGAAGTGAAAAACGCCGCACCGGAAGAGTTGCGCATACTGTCCGGACTGAAAGCGGGAGATAAACTGCCACCGCGTGAAATGACCGTAACGCACGAAGATATGAGCGAGCGACTTATCGTCATTACCGAGCCCCTGGACTGGTATCAGGGAAACTCACCCTGGGGAGGCGCTATCGCTACACCCACGCTGATGTTTAACGCGATGAGAGTTGATTTTCAACTTCCGATTAAGGCCGTGAGTTTCCAGGGGGCCGCCGAGTTACGCAATCTGGCAGGACCCGTAAAGGTGGACGTACCATACCGGGTGGGAGGTGAAATACTCAGCGTTGGAGCCAGTCCAAAGACAGAGTTTTACTGGTTTGATGCCTGGCTGGAAGACAGGGACAGCGGAAAGCGGATTGCTGAACTGAGGCTGATGCGGCGCTTCATGAAAGCCTCTTCAGCCCTGTACCAGGACGATAAGTAAACAACCGGTCATACCAGGCACGTTAAGAATACCTTTATCCAGAAAAAACTTTCCTCTTGTTAAGCCGATACAAGCCAGTGCTTCAATACTGCACGGCTATATTTCTCGCAGCAATGTCTGTCAGTACATTCCGGGGCTTTTTATCCTGGTAATTACCTTTTTCAGTATCCCTTTTAACAATCTCAGGCACCCCTGTTTATTGCACCCGCCTGCCTGACACCACGAAATACTCCGGATTATGTGTCTTTTTTTGTCCTGAGTATTGACAGCCGCACCACGAATAGTCTATTCTCCAGTTGCTGGATATCGTGGACGATAATAATATGTATGTAAAGGTACAGACCCCATTCACTTGCTCCGCATAAGCAGGAGGTGGGATTATGGCAACCAATACCATTTACCAGGAAAGACCCTGGCTGGAGTTCTACCGCCCGGAAGTGCTCCCCGATGTTGACATCCCGGAGCTATCGGTAGTCGAGACGTTTGATGCCGCCACGGATACATGGAAAGACAAGACCGCCCTGGTTTTCTACGGCAGGAAAATCAGCTACCGCGAACTGAGAGAGCAGGTTGACAGGTTTGCTGCTGCCCTGTCCGACCTCGGGGTCAAGAAGGGTGACAAGGTTGCCCTGCTCCTGCTCAACTCTCCCCAGTTCATCATAGCCTACTTCGGGGCTCTCAAAGCAGGAGCAACTCTGACTCCCATCAGCCCGGTGTACGTCTCCTCCGAGATAAAACACCAGATAGAGGACAGCGGAGCACGCAGTATCATCTGCCAGGACATCCTCTATGACCACGTGGAGAAGGCAGGGGTTGAGCTTGACCGCATAATCCTGACCGATGTCACAGAATACCTTCCCCGCCTGAAAAGGTTCCTCGGTAAGAGTATGCTCCGCGCCGTGTACCAGAAGATGTCCGCGCCCCCGGTTGATATCTACGAACGGGAAGGCGTTTACCAGTTCCAGGAACTGCTCAAGCGCTATCCTCCCAAACCACCGCACATCGAATTCAACGTACATGAAGACCTGGTAACACTTCCCTATACCGGAGGCACCACCGGACTGCCCAAGGGAGCCATGATATCCCACCGTAATATTGTTGCCGCCCAGCACCTCGGCCGGGCGTTCTGGGGTGATATTATGGAGCCCGGCAAGGAGGTTATTCTTGCTTACCTGCCCTTCTATCACATCTACGGACAGTCCGTTGTCATGCTGGGCGGAATCTCCCAGGGCTATACCCTGGTGATATTCACTACGCCGGATTTAGACGATATTCTGAATTCGATAGAAAGCTACCATGCGACAATCTTCTACAGTGTGCCCTCACTCTACGAGGCGCTCAGAGATTACGCCCGTACCGACCGTGTTAACTGGAGCCGTCTAAAGGTGCTTGTTTCCGGGGCGGACGCCCTGCTCGAGGATACCGCCAGGGGCTGGGAACAACGTACCGGTACCCGGATACACGAGGGCTGGGGCATGACCGAGACAAGCTCGGTGGGTATTCTCAGTCCTTACGGCCGTCCGAAAGTCGGTTCGTTTGGCGTTCCGCTGTCGAACACAGGAGCCGCAATAGCCAATCCTGAAGGCACGGATTTCCTGCCCGTTGGTGAGGTAGGCGAACTCCTGGTCAAGGGGCCCCAGATAATGAAGGGGTACTGGAACCGGCCGGAAGAAACAGAAGAAGTCCTCGTTGACATTAACGGAGAGCAGTGGTTGCGCACCAGCGACCTTGCCAGCATGGATAAAGAGGGATATTTCTCTTTTTATGACAGAAAACGTGACATGATCAAGTACAAAGGCCTGGCTGTATTCGCACGCGAGGTGGAGGAAGTGCTGGCAGGTCATCCACAGGTAAAAGAAGCAGGCGTTATCGGCATGCCCGACCCGGAAGTAGGAGAAAGGGTCAAGGCAGTAGTTGTACTCGAGACGGAAGCCAGGGGCAAAGTACTGGAAGAAGAAATCATGAACTACTGCCGGGAGAAGCTGGCCTATTACAAGTGTCCCAGAGTAATCGAGTTCCGCGGCGAAGTACCCAAAACGGATGTCGGCAAGGTATCCCGTCGAGAACTGAGAGAGACCGAGGAGCTGTGAGATGGCTGCATTCTTCGAGGTAGAAAACCTGACCAAGCGGTTTGGCGGCCTGGTAGCCGTCGATAACGTATCCTTCGATGTGGGCAGAGATGAGATTGTCGGGCTGATTGGTCCCAACGGTGCCGGGAAGACCACCCTGGTACGGTGCATTCTCGGTATACTGAAGCCCGATTCCGGAAAAGTAACGTTCAAGGGAGAAGATATCACCAGGAACCGTTCCTGGGACGTTGTCCAGAAAGGCCTGGTAGGGACGTTCCAGGTGGTCAAGCCGTTCCGCCGTTTACCCATCATCGCCAATGTCATGGTGGGATGTCTTTCCCCACGTGTAAAAAAGCGGGGTGAGTGGGTCAAACGGATTGAAATAAAAGCTCGGGACGCACTCGAGTTTGTCGGTATTGCTGACCTGGCACTGGAGCCAGCTTCGGTACTGTCGCATGGGGACTTGAAACGACTTGAGGTAGCCCGTGCAATTGCCACCGATCCCGAGTTGCTGGTACTTGACGAACCGTTCGGAGGGTTGAACCCCGCCGAGACCGAACTTATGGCAAAGTCAATTAAACGCCTTCACAAGGGAGGCCGGTTCGGCAGACTGCACAGCGAGGGTCCGGCAATGCTGATTATTGAGCACAAGCTTACCGAGCTAATGAAGATAGTGGACCGGGTGGTTGTTCTGAACTTTGGAGAGGTAATAACCCAGGGCACACCGGAAGAGATAGCCCGGAACGAGCAGGTAATTGAGGCGTACACCGGTAAGGAGGTACTCATTGCTTGAAGTCAGGGGCGTAACCGTCCGGTACGACACCGCGATGGTACTCGATGAAGCCAGCTTGACGGTCGAAAAGGGAGAACTGGTGGGGCTGGTCGGTCCCAATGGTGCCGGAAAGTCCACCCTGCTCCGCGCCATAGCCGGCCTGATTCGGTGGGAGAGAGAAGTGCTCAAGGGGACCCGGAAGGCGGACATTACCTTTGAAGGGACGGTAGAGTTCGAAGGTGAGAGAATAGACGGAATTTCCGCTTCGGAAATTGCAAAGAGAGGACTTGTCCTCTGCCCTGAGAGGGGAAGGCCATTCGTTGAGATGACGGTGCGGGACAACCTGCTGGCCGGGGCATATCTCTGCAATGACCGCCAGGAAATCGAAAGAAACATGGACCGTGTCCACGAGCTTTTCCCGAGGCTGAAGGAGCGGGAGAAACAGATATCGGGGACACTGTCCGGTGGCGAGAGACAGATGCTCTGTATCGGGCGCGCCCTGATGCGCCAGCCGAAGTTCCTGCTGGTGGATGAGCCTTCCAGCGGACTGGCGCCCCGACTGAAAGAAGACCTCTTCAAGCGCGTCGAGGAAATCTATCACGAGCTGGGAGTCACTATCCTACTCGCTGAACAGGACGTGAGCTTTGCCTTCGACCTGGCGGTAAGAAGCTATGTAATGTCGCGGGGGCACATCATTGCCCACGGGACGGCAAAAGAGTTACTGGCAGACGAGATGGTGAGGAAGACGTACCTGGGTCTTTAGTCGGTTGCCCGCTCGTAAAGATTCGTATTACAGGCACGGCAGGTCTGCCGGAAGGCTACATTGGACAGCTTGCAGCGGGGACACTCACGCTCAATCTTGGCACGTATCCATACGGCAATACCTTCCGGCATGAAGAGCAGCATGACCATCACGATACCGGCAAAGACCAGGTTTCGTATCTCCGGGATAACACGCAGGAACTCCATCAGCGGATACAGGACATAGACGCCCACGACAGGTCCGTAGATACTGGCGATTCCCCCGAAAACCGTCCAGATAATTGCCTGGAACGACAGCATGATATCCAGGTTAGACGGCCCGGCAATCCTCATGAAATGCGCGTGGAAGGCCCCGGCGATACCGGCAAAGAAACCCGCAACGGCAAAGGCAAGCAGTYTATAACGGATGGTATTGATACCGCTGGCGCGGGCWGCAATTTCGTCCTCGCGRATGGCGTGGAGKATTATGCCGATTCTCAGGAAACTGCTGCGGGCGTCMGTAAACTTCCACATAATCATTACCGAGRCCAGCATCACAACCACTGAGATATAGTAATCGGTTATGCGGGAMTCCGAGATACGGGAYAGCCCRGAAACTCCGAGTTCGCCACCGGTRAAGTCMGTRAAGGCAAAGATGACACCAAGCAGTATCAGGGGAAACGCCAGGGTCACGAGTGAGAGATAGGGTCCGCGCAGCCTCAGTGCCGGAATACAGACAACCAATCCGGCGATAACACCCCCAAGAGCGCCAAGGGGTATCGTTGCCCACGGGTCCCAGCCAAGTCGCAGGTTAAGCAGCGCGGTGGTATAAGCAGCTACCCCGAAAAAGAGAGCATGTCCAAAGTTCATCTGCCCGGTATAGCCGGAAAGAAGGTCCCAGCTTACGGCAAAGATAACGAACATATTGGCAAATATCAGGGTGCGGAGGATATAAGGGGCTTCACCGATTACGAGGGGGATAAAGAACAGGGTAACGAAAAAAACCAGGGCTATCAGCCTGCCCGGGATAGCAAGAATATCGCCCTGGAAATCTTTGAACAGGCGTCGTAACACTTAAAGCCTCTCCTCCTCAAATACCACGCCGAACAGGCCTTCCGGTCTTACCAGCAGAATAATGACCATGACCAGCAGTGCGATTGCCCCCTTCAGGAAAGCCCCGGCCGGAAGCAGGAAGACCACCAGCACTTCAACGAAACCGATGATGAAAGCCCCGATAAAGCTCCCCTTGACACTTCCCAGCCCCCCCAGGACGACAATTGCCATGACCATCACCAGCGGTGGTGTCCACATGCGGGGCTCCAGTGTCAGTGTTGGTGCGACCACGGCACCGGCAACGGCCGCCAGGGCAGCCGCCAGTCCCATGGTAATCAGCAATATCCGGCGGACATCTATTCCCATCAGGTTGGCAATCTCACTGTCCTGAGCCGTTGCCCGTATGGCAACTCCCAGCCGCGTCTTCGTCAGTAACGCCCACACTCCAAGCAGCACCAGCAGCGCTACTCCGAATGTGAGCGTATGCTGGAATGTTACCTTGACCCCGATAATCTCCCAGTATCCACTGACAAATGCCGGGGCTCCCCGGTAGTGCCCGCCAAAAGCAAGCACCATGCATTCCTGGAAGACCATTGCCATTGCCAGCGTTATCAGCATGACGGTGACGTGGTGCTCCCGGACACGGTCCATGAACAGCCGGTAGGTAAGGAGACCGATGAGGGTTGTTATCACCAGCGACAGCACGACGGCAGCCCAGAGCGGCAGACCGGCATTCCTGGTCAAGGCATAGACACCGTAGGCCGCCAGCATGTAGAAGCAGGTATGCGACAGGTTAATCATGCGTGCAACCCCGAAAATCAGTGAAAAACCTACCGCAAGGAGGGCATATATGCCACCCTGTATCAGGCCATTTATCAGAATACCTTCAACCATGCGTCACCATGTTCAGTACCTTTACGGGACCTGTAACGTCCCCGGGGACTACGGTGTGCTGACTGCTTCGGTTGCCCCCGGGAACACTACTTCAGCTATATCCGCATCCTTACTGCCCCGCGTATTTCTTGATGACCCGGTCAGGAATCTTCCACATGACAATACCGTCATAGGTAACGCCTTCCCAGGCACCGACTCCGAACGCCGGCCAGACTGCCTTCATCTCACCGTCTTGCCACTGTGTAGCGATTCCGGTGACATAACCGGGACCATAGGTTACATCGTGCGGGGTATCGGTATCCCTGCCCATGAATATCAACCTACCCGCAGTCCCGACCCTGTCTGTCTTTTCAAGCTCGGTGACAACCGCATCTGAGTCCAGCGAACCGGCCCGTTCGATAGCCTCTTTGAGCGTGTAAATAGCGTCATATGTACCGGAATTATAAGTCGGCGTCTGCCCGAACTCCTTGACGAACTTATCGAAGAAGTCTACGGTACTGTCCGTAACGGCCACTCCTTCGGCATATGTATTAAGGGTTGTCTCGTAGTCGCCCTGGCCACCCGTAGCTTCCCAGAAACCGTCTTTCTGGGCCTCAACATTGATACCAACCGAAGCAGCCGGAATCTCCAGTTCGCCCAACTGCCGGGCATACGGTATTCCCACCGGTCCCGAGATAATGGTCAGGATAAGGTGTGCCCCGGAGTTCTCGATATCGGTCAGCTCAGCAGTGAGGTCAGTCGCAGTAGCGGACGGCCGCCAGTCACCAACGACCTCCATTCCCAGCATTGCCGGAACATACTGCTTGTAAGCTGCCACCATGGCGTCCGCCCAGGTAGCCTTTTCAGCAATAATAGCCACCTTCAGCGGGGGCTCAAGACCGAGTCCCTGGGCCATGATTCCGCCCGCCATACCGAGTGTCAATAGCGAATTACTGACCAGGTTGACATTATTGAAGGGTGATACCCGGAACCAGTACTTGTAGGTGTCATAGTCATCTGCCACGCGGGTGCAGAGCTCCTCGGTGGCAGCACCGCAGCCAAGAAAGATGGTCTTGTTGTCCATGGCAACGTCCTGCATCGGGAACACGGCTTCGGTCCGGAAACCGCCTACCACAAAGTTGGCTTTATCCACGGTTATCAGTCTTTCCATGGCAGCGGCGGAGTCAGACGGACTCAGTATCTCATTGGAATCGGTTTTAATCAGCTCGATTGTGTAGGTGTCTTCACCTACCTTCACACCCCCGGCGTCATTGATTTCATCCCGTGCCAGAACTGCCCCGTACCAGTGGTGTTCACCCTGGACGAACTGCATTGGCCCGATGACGCCAATTTTTATGACCCTGGCTTCTTCAGCCTCGGGTCCGCATCCGGTGACGATAAGAAGCAGCAGCAGGGAGCACACGACCAGTATATGAGTAATATTCCTGCGCATTACGGCCTCCTTCACATAGTGTGTCTTTGTAATCTCCCGTTAGAACACTTTATTTACCAACCACCCCTTGCCATCTGCAAATGTCCACTTTGCGGTAGACAACCACCTCCTTTAGATAGTCTTTTATTGGCTAATGGCAACGCGGCCAATACCAATTCGCTAAATCAGAAAGACACCTGATATTGCCGGATTAACGGCGATACCAGGTGCCCCCACCACTCACCCTCCCATATTTGGGGTGGAAATATGAATTTATACTCCACTGCTTCTCCGCTCTCTGATTTTCATCCGTTAAACTTCAGGTAGCGATACAGGACACTATTTACTCAACTTTCAATCCCCTTATATTCTGGTAAGTACATATCGTTAACTTATACGTACTCTAACAGCACAACGAATATACTACCCATAAAGGAACTTGTCAAGACCTCCTTTCACCTGCCGGTCTCCATTTTGATAATCGGTGGCTGTATCCGTGCCTGATTACGGGCTTTTAGCAGCTTCAGCAGAATTAATATAATCCCTCTTTTTCTTAACAGGATTCTAATAATTCAGTGTTAACATTATTTCAAAGGGTCTAACCGGGAAGGAGGTGAGTGCGGGCAGTTGTGAGAGGGATTCCTGAATACATATTTTCAGGTATATTGGAAGAGAGGAGGTGAGATAGCAGTGTGGAGAAGTAAAAAACTGATTATGACGGCAATACTCGCAGTAGTTGTGCTGGCAGGCGGCATTGGCGGAGCAGTACTGGCGGCTGACGGAGATGAGGATATCCAACCTGAAGCACCGTTTGATGCAATGCTGGAGAGAATCTCAGCCATTTACCAGGAGAAGACCGGCACTGCCCTGGATACGGGAGCACTGAAAGATGCTATGGAACAGGCGCAAAGCGAAATGCGAACAGAAGCTATGCGGGAATGGCTCCAGTCCATGGTAGACGCAGGCAAGATAACCCAGGAACAGGCTGACCAGTACCTGGAATGGCAGCAGGCAAGACCTGACGTACCGTTCGGGTTCGGTCAGCACGAACCCGGTAAGTTCCGCGGCAAGATGGGTGGTTGTTTTGGCTGGGGCGGCAAGTTTGCTCCCGCACAACCGGGTATTCCGGCACAATAACCGTACATGGTAATCAGGAAACATTAACAAATTAAATAGTAAAAACAGGTGAGAGAGCGGGAGTGTGTGCTCCCGCTCTCTATCTATTATTGAGAATGTATACAAAGGGATGTTAACATTTCCTTAACATTAAGGTTATACCATTTGAGAGTAAGTGATATGCCGGGGGCTTCGATGTATGCCAGGGAAAAAAGTACTGGTAGTTGATGACGATACTAAATCGGTAGAACTGGTCAGGCTGTACCTCAACAGGGACGGTTACCGGGTCCTTACTGCCTATGATGGTGTGGAAGCCCTGCGCCTTGCCAGGGAAGGTCACCCCGACCTGATCGTGCTTGACCTGATGCTGCCCGGAATCAATGGTCTTGAGATATGCCGTACCCTGAGAAATGAGTCCGATGTTCCCATAATTATGCTCACTGCCAGGACTACGGATGAGGACAAGTTAACGGGTCTGGATATGGGAGCGGACGACTACATCACCAAGCCGTTCAGTCCCAGAGAGCTGGCTGCCAGGATACGGGCCGTGCTCAGGCGTCTTCCCGGCGAGCGTGGCCCCGACGTACTCAGCCATGGTAAACTCACCCTTAATTTCCTCAAGCACGAGGCGTACTTCCAGGATAACCCGCTTAATCTCACATCGGTTGAATTCAAACTGCTCGGGGTTTTTGCCAGGGAACCGGGCAGGGTATTCAGCAGGGCACAACTTATTGAAAAAGCCCTCGGTCACGATTTTGAAGGTTTTGACCGCACAATTGATGTTCACATCCGCAACCTGAGACTTAAGCTGGAGCCAGACCCCAGACATCCGAGGTACATTCAGACCGTTTATGGGGTCGGTTACAAGCTCTCAGAGGTGAATGATGATACATAGCCTGCGTTTTCGTTTGCTGATAGCCTTCACCCTGGTGATAGTAGTGACTGTCGGGACGGTATTCTTTTTCATAAACCAGGCTACACGTAATGAAATCCGCGAATATGAGAAACGCATTGACCAGACACGTGCTCTCAAGATGGAAGCGGAGCTGTTCCGGTATTATTCGCG
>DUES01000188.1 GCA_011192055.1 Dehalococcoidia bacterium | reverse complement strand
GACGTTTGCCGGCTGGACTCCGTAGAAATAAAGTGAGGACTATCACGAAATGGTGACACTGACGATTGACGGCAAGGTCGTAAAGGCTGAAGAGGGTGCGATGGTGCTTGATGTCGCCACCGCCCATAACATACATATTCCAACCCTGTGTGCCCACGAGTCAGTCAGCCCCTACGGAGCCTGCAGACTTTGCCTGGTCGAGGTAAAAACCAGCAGGGGAAGAGAAAGACTGGTTACTTCCTGCCTGTACCCGGTTGAAGAAGGGCTGGAAGTAAAAACAAAAACTGACCGGGTAATCCGTAACCGGCAGACGATTATTGAACTCCTGCTTGCCCGGTGCCCGGAGTCGGACGTAATAAAAGACATGGCCCGGGAGCTTGGTGTTGAGCAAACCCCGTACCCGCAAGAAGACCACGGCAACTGCATACTCTGCGCTTTGTGTGTCAGGGCCTGCGAGGAAGTTGTCGGCGCATCGGCTATCAGCCTGGTCAACCGGGGTGTTGACCGCGAGATGGCGATTCCGTTTTACGATGATTCCAATGCCTGTATCGGCTGCGGGTCCTGCTCCTATATCTGCCCGACGGGAGCCATCAGGATGGAAGACTCCGGCGATACCCGGACGATAACCATGCCGAATAACGTAACAAAGTTCAAGATGGCAAAGTGCAGCGTCTGCGGCGACTATTTTGCCCCCGAAAAACAGATTGAATTCATGGTTAAAAAAGCTGGCCTGGAGCCGGACTTCTTCGACCGCTGTATTAATTGCCGGGACTAGGTTTACCGTTACAGTAGAACTTACAGCTTGTTATCCCGGTAAAAGCCGTCAGTTGATTATTGGCTGACGTCAGGAATACGAGTCTCTTGACCTGTACCATCTTTCTCTGTAAGCTTGTGTTGGCGGGGTGTAGCTCAGCCAGGTTAGAGCGCAGCGTTTGGGACGCTGAGGCCGGAGGTTCGAGTCCTCTCACCCCGACCATGCTGCAATGATTCCGTTACCGGCAGGAGGGAAGGGTCATGGACTTTGAGACTATTATCCTTGAAAAAAGGGGTAATATCGCCGTCCTGACTCTAAACCGACCGGAAAGACTCAACGCCATCAGTCCGCAGATGACAGATGAACTTGCCATTGCCCTTGATGATGTAGATGAAGATGATACCGTAACCGTACTCGTGATTACGGGTGCCGGACGGGGTTTCTGCTCCGGAGCGGATGTCGGCGGGATGACCGGAGGTGGGCAGCAGCGGGAGAGCGGTGTCCGGAATGCTGAAGCGCTGAGACAGGGATTGATACATTCTGCAGGAAAGGTAATGCCAAGACTGCAGAAGCTGAAGAAACCGACTATCGCAATGATTAACGGCGCTGCGGTTGGTGCCGGCTGTGACCTGGCCATGGGCTGTGACCTCAGGACAGGCTGCGGGAAGACCCGTTTCATGAATGCCTTCGTGCGGATAGGGCTTTTCCCCGGATGGGGCGGTACCTGGCTTTACCCGCGCATCATGGGTGTTGGACGTGCCCTTGAGTTCCTCTATACCGGCGATTTCATGGAGGCCGAAGAAGCCGGACGACTCGGTGTGCTGAACCGGCTGGTACCCTTTGAGGAACTGGAGAAAGAGACCATGACACTGGCCGCCAGGATTGCCGATGGCCCACCGATACCGATGAGACTGTCCAAGATACAGGTCTACAAAGGTCTGAATATGGAGTTCGAAACGGCCCTGCAGATTGCCGCTGCCTCCGAGACAATTACTCTGACCTCTGAAGACCACAAAGAAGGTGTTGCCGCCTTCCGCGAGAAACGGAAACCCGATTACAAGGGTAGGTAGTGGGGCTGACCTGCTTGCTCAGAAGAGGGGCTAACCGGCGGAGCGTGAAGTCGGTGAATATCGGAAGTAAATCTCCCTTGACAATATATGTGAGGGAGTGATTATGAGAAAGGAGATAGTTGGCGTAATATGGAGTTTTGCAGCACTTCTCCTGACATCAGGCGGGCTGCAGCCTCTGCGCTGACACAAAAGTAAATGAGTTACTCAACACCACCACCGATGACGATTGACTCCGGTAAGCAGTACATGGCTACCATTGAAACAGGCAAGGGGAATATAGAGCTTGAGTTATTTGCCGGCGATGTTCCTGTAACGGTGAATAATTTCGTGTTTCTTGCCCGTGAAGGATTCTATGACAAGACTACATTCCACCGGATCATTGCTGGCTTCATGGCTCAGGGCGGAGACCCTGCCGGAACAGGAGCCGGAGGTCCCGGTTACAAATTCGCAGATGAATTCACCGGACATACCCATGTTAAGGGAGCACTGTCAATGGCTAATGCCGGACCCAATACCAATGGTTCCCAGTTCTTCATTACCTATGCTCCTCAACCTCACCTCGATGGGAAACACTCGGTATTTGGCCAACTGGTAAACGGAACGGATGTCCTGGAAGCTATTAAGCAGGGTGATACCATCACAAGGATAGTCATAGAAGAGAAACAGGCGTAACCCATATCAAGCCTATGATAAAAAAACGGGGGAGTATGTATACTCCCCCGTTGTACTGTATTGCGTATTTTCTGTTATTCCTCTGTGGCCTCCGATATTTCAGCCTTGGAATATGCCTCGTTCACCTGCCGTGCCGGGTGACTCTGGGCACTGTAGTCCTTGAGTTTCGCTATCTCGCGCATAGTATCCAGTTGGTCTATTTTTTTCAGGCGCTCATATATCTTGACCCAGGCGCAGTCGCGCTCAGGGCTCGTCTCGCACTTACCGTCCTTGTAGCCGCCGCAGGGACCGTTAACAAGGCTCTTGGCACACATCGTCATCGGGCAGATGCCCCCGTAGTCGGCCAGCAGGCAGTTCCCACAGGCGCGGCAGTTTTCCAGCCAGAGACCTTCAGCAGCGGTAACACCGATAAAGCGCGTATTCAGCGCCGGAAGTACCCGCTGCGGCTCCAGCATTGTGGCCACGAACTGCACTCCGGCACCACAGGCCATAGAGAGAACGGCATCATGTTCCCGGGCCAGTTCGATTATCGGCAGGATGTACTCTTCATCACATTGCCGCTGAACAGTGGCTTCGCTAATTTCGATATCGTTATCGTCGATTTTCCTTGCCATCCTGAGCTGGCTTGCCAGCAGTCCCACCTCTTTCTCTCCACCGGCATGGCAGACGCTGACACAGGTACCACAGCCCAGGATAAGCAGCTTCTTATACTTTGCTATCTTTCCCGTGATTTCTTCGAGCGGTTTCCTATCGGCAACTATCATGCTTCCACCTTTTCCTTTCTGAGAGGATTGGGACCGAGTCGTAATGCCCTTTCCGTCATCTCGTCACAGGCAGCGGCGAATTTTGGTGCGTCCGAGGCACCGATATTATACATTTCCAGCCGCTCCGGTTCTATTCCGACCTCTTCGAGGAGTTTCTTGGCGTGGTTTACCTGTTTCTTAGCCCTTAGATTTCCTTCCAGGAAATGACAATCGCCTTCCTCTCAGCCGGCGACGAAGGCGGCATCAACACCGTCTTCGAAGGCTTTCAGCAGGTGCAGCACGTCCACTTTACCGGTACACATCAGCTTGACCACCCGCACATTGGGGGAATACTCCAGGCGCATAGAGCCGGCAAGGTCGGCCGCCGAGTAGGCGCAGTAGTGGCAGCAGAATGCGACTACCCTTGGTTCATAATCCTCAGCCATCTTTGTCTCCTTTCCTCAATTATGCAGGATTCAATACTGCTGTCTTGGACATGACCTGTTCATCCGAGTAGTGTTGCAGCGTAATAGCTTTGCGCGGGCAATTACTGGCGCAGATACCGCAACCCTGGCAGGCAGCCGCTTCAATTTCGGCAACACCCTCGGCATTTATCTTCGGCACATCAAATGGACACGAGCGGACACAGGTCAGGCAGGCGACACACCGGTCCGGGTCCACTACGGAAACAACACCGCCGACCATTAAATGATCCTGGGAGAGAATGGTTACCGCCCGCGATACCGCTCCCCTTGCCTGTGTAATAGACTCCGAGATGGTCTTGGGAGAGTGAGCCAGTCCGCAGAGATACATGCCTTCATTGACAAATTCCAATGGTCGCAGTTTCATGTGTGCTTCCATGAAGAACCGGTCCTGTGTCAGCGGCAGCTTCAGCTTACTGGCCAGTTCCTCGACGTCGCCGTGAGGGTGTATGGCTGCGCTGAGAACAAGGTAGTCCGGTTCCAGCCGGAAACTGGTGCCAAGAATCGTATCAAAGACCCGTACCGTCAGCTTACCCTGTTCCTCGGTGACCTCGGGCTTCCTGTCCGCGTCGTAACGGATAAAGGTTACTCCCATCTCGCGCGCCTGGCGGTAGATAAGCTCGTTCATGCCGTAGGTACGCATATCCCGATAGAGGATATAGACATCGGTATCCGGGTTGTTCTCTTTCAATTTGACGGCGTTGGCGACTGCCTGGGTGCAGCAGACACGACTGCAGTACATGTGCTCTTTTTCACGGGAACCGACGCACTGAATCATAACCACCGAACCGGAGTTTTGAATAGTCTCGTCACTTTCAGCAATTCTGCCTTCCAGTTCAAGCTGAGTCAACACCTGGTCCGACTGACCATAGAGGTATTCAGTCGGTTTGTACTCGGTTGCCCCGGTGGCAACAACAACAACACCGTGCTCAAACTCAATAGTATCCCCGGAATCGATTATTATTTCCGTTTTATAGTTACCAACATACCCGGAAAAATTCCGGATATTAGCACCCCTGTAGACGGTTATCTTCGGTTCGTGCTCCACCTGGTCTATCACTGAAGCCAGCAATGCCTGCGGAGATTCGGGACTGCTGTGAACGAAGTGAATGTTATTAAGGTTGCCACCCAGCATATAGTCTCTCTCAACCAGCACCGATTCGTATCCCTGACGGGCAAACTCCACGGCAGCGGTCATTCCGGCCAGGCCACCGCCGATGACCAGCGCTTTATGTGTTACTTCAGCCCTGGTCTGGTACAACGGTTCAAGGGTTACGGCACGGGCAACGGCCATCCGTACCAGGTCCTTGGCTTTGTCGGTAGCCTCCGGCATATGCAGGGAGTGCACCCAGGAGCACTGGTCACGAATATTTGCCATTTCGAAGAGGTACTTGTTGAGACAACCATCACGTATCGTGTCCTGGAAGAGCGGCTCGTGTGTGCGCGGACTGCATGAGGCAACGACAACCCGGTTCAGGTTATTTTCTTCTATCGCAGCGACTATCTTGTTCTGAGTGTCCGCAGAGCATGTATAGAGGTTCTCTTCAGCATGTACTACGTATGGCAGTGTAGCGGCGTACTCGGCCACACCGGGCACATCGACGACCCGGGCAATATTTGAGCCGCAGCGGCAGACGAAGACACCAACACGCGGTTCCTGGTCTTTTGTATCCTGTTCCGGCGGATATTTTCTCTCGGTTACCAATGTACCGCGTGCTTCAGTGATAACTTCAGAGGCTAAACAGGCAGCACTGCTGGCGCTCATAACTGACTCTGGAATATCCATAGGAGTGTCAAAAGCCCCGGCGACATAGATACCGTCGCGAGAAGTAGCGTTCGGGTTAAAGTCATCAGTCTGGCAGAACCCGAACCTGTCCAGCTCAATATTGAGCTTCTCTGCAAGGTCCCGGGTGCCTGCCGACGGCTGTAGACCCACCGACAGCACAACCAGGTCAAACTCTTCCTGGACCTTCTGTCCGTCTTCCCCGCCATGCTCGATGAGCAGGTTCTTGCTCTGCTGCAGTTCCTTGACTCCTGAAGGGATACCTCGTACGTACCTGATACCGAATTTATTCTTGGCCGATTCGTAATATCTCTCGAAGCCCTTTCCGAAAGCCCTGATGTCATTGTAAAAGATTGTAGGTTGAATCGTGCTTTCGTGCTCGCGGGCGATGATGGCTTCCTTGGTGGCGTACATGCAGCAGACTGAAGAGCAGTATTCCCTATCGCAGGTCTCATCCCTGGAACCCACACACTGTATCCAGGCGACCTTTACCGGGTGATTGCCGTCCGAAGGACGTTGYACCTGTCCCTGGTACGGTCCGGARGCRGACAGGATACGCTCAAATTCAGTGGCTGTYACCACGTTAGGCATCCGRCCATACCCGTACTCACTCTTGATRGYAGCATYGAAAGGTTCGAAGCCGGGAGCCAGGACAACAGAACCGACCTGTAGCTCTACCTCTTCCTCAGTCTGCTCGTGGTTAATGGCATTGGCCTGGCAGGCAGCCACACACTGGAGACATTCGCTGCACAGCCCGCAGTCGAGGCACCGTGCCGCCTCCGCCAGGGCTTCTTCCTCGGTGTAGGTAATATCCATTTCATCGAAGCTGGATATCCTTCTTTCCAAGGGTATCCGGCCTCCGATGATTCTTTTCTTCTTATCGTGTTTGCCGATTGGAATTGGGGCTGCTTCCTCCTCTTTGCGTTCGCGGTTTTCGTTCAGGTCAACCCCGTTGAGATAGCGGTCAATGGAGACGGCGGCTTCATGACCGTGCTGGATAGCCTCGACGGCTGATTTCGGGCCGGTTACACCGTCCCCACCGGCGAAGATTCCTTCCTCACCGGTTGCAAGCGTCAGGGGGTCGCTCGTTATCCAGCCGCCCCGCGTGGTGGTCACTCCGGTATCCTCGGGCAGTACCGATAGCTCGGTAGCCTGCCCGATGGCGATAATCACGGTATCACAGTCGAATTTAGTGGTAATACTCCGGTCAAAGGTCGGACTGAACCTTCCCTCTTCATCGAATACCGAGGTGCATTTCTCAAACTCAATCCCTGTTACGTGTCCGTCCTTGCCGAGGACCTGCTTTGGGCCCCAGCGGTTGACGATGCGGGTACCCTCTTCCTCGGCCTCCTCAATCTCCCAGGAATGTGCCGGCATTTCTTCGGGTGATTCAAGGCAAACGGCGGTGACATCGGAGACACCGAGACGGCGTGCCGTGCGGGCAACGTCCATTGCCACGTTGCCACCACCGATGACGACTATCCTGTTACCAAGGTTGGTTTCTTTGTCTTCGTTGGCGTCACGCAGGAAATCAAGGGCAAGCTTTACCTGCGGCAGATCAACTCCCGGTATCGGCAGGCTGCGGCTAAGCTGTGCACCGATTGCCATGTAAACAGCCCGGTAACCCTGTGCCTTCACGTCGTTCAAGGAGAAATCTTTATTTATCGGGGTATTGAGTCTCAGGTCTATCCCCGTATTAATGATATCCCCGATGTCGGCTGCCAGGATATCCTTGGGAAGGCGGTACTTCGGGATAGCAGTTTGTAGCTGGCCGCCGGGCAGGGAACCAGCCTCAAAAATGGTAACCGGATAACCCAGCTTGACCAGGTCGTGGGCACAGGTAAGTCCCGAAGGTCCGGCACCGATGACGGCCACTTTTGCCTTCGAGGTATCAATTTCCGGCTTTTCTTCGGGCGGAATCTCGCCTTCACTTCGTTTCTGCCTGACGATATCGGCGGCAAACCTCTTCAGGGGAGCAATGCCTACCGGCTCATCCACCTCGTTACGGTTGCAGTTCTGTTCACAGGGGTGGTGACAAATCCTGCCCAGTACGGCAGGTAATGGTATCCATTGTTTGATGTGGTCCAGGGCTTCTACGTACTTGCCCTTCGAGATAAGGGCCACATACCCCTGTCCGTTACAACCAGCCGGGCAGTTAAGCTTGCACGGCGGTCTGGCTGCCTTACTGATGAACATGGCGCTGGGGATAGCCTGGGGGTAGCGCTTATGCGCGGCTTTGCGGGTGGTCAGGCCCAGCTCGAAGTCGTCTATCAGGTCGACAGGGCAAGCCTCAACACAGTCTCCGCAGGAACTGCACTTTTCGATATCGATATAGCGCGGTCTCTTGAGTACCTTCACCCGGAAATTACCGGATTCCCCTTCCAGCGATTGCACCTGGGAGTTGGATAGAATCTCGATGTTGAGGTGCTTGTCGACCTCAATCAGTTTGGGGGAAATCATGCACATTGAGCAGTCGTTTGTGGGGAAGGTCTTATCGAGTTGCGACATCCTGCCACCGATAGCGGTGGTCTCCTCCACGAGGTAGACCTTGAAGCCGGAGCTTGCCAGGTCCAGGGCGGACTGCATACCGCAGATACCGCCGCCGACCACCATTACGGCTCCGACCTTTTGTTGGTTTGACTTCTCGTTTTTACCGTTATTACTCACTACTCTACCTCTCTCAAATCAGGCCTTTCTGCTTGAGCAGCGGTCTTGGGTCAACTATATGTCTAGAGAGCCATTTTTGGGCTGAAGTATCCCCGAACGCAAGACCCATCAGTTCTGTAAAATAGAAGACAGGGATGTTGTATTTCTTTCCGGCTTCCCTGGAGATATCTTCCTGGGCCCTGTCAAGGTTGGACTGGCACATCGGGCAGCCGGAGACAATTGATTCCGCTCCGGCCTCCAGTGCCATATCAAGGAGCTTCTTTATCATCTGCCGGGCTACATGGGGCAGCGTGAGGACGTGGCCCGCACCACAGCAGTCCGTCTTGTACGACCAGTCACGGACGTCCGCACCAACCGTTTTCATGAGGTTGTCCATGGATTCGGGGTTGTCCACGTCAGCAACACCGGTGATTCCGGGAGGGCGCGTGATAAGACAGCCGTAGTAACAGACCACGCTAAGACYCGTGAGCGGTCTGGTTATCYTTGATAATATCTCATCTTCAGTAACATTTTCCCAGAGAAAATCAACGAGGTGTTTGATTTGAAATCCGCCCTGGAATTTATCTGCGGTACCTTCCACGYTATCGCCGGCCAGGAGCTTTTTCTCGGCGGATTTCAACCTTGAATAGCAGGCGGCACAGGGGACGACGAGGTCCATGCCTGCTTTATCGGCCAGCCTGAGGTTGCGGGCGGGCAGTGCTGTTGCCAGCTCATCACTGGTTGCATGAGCAGAAGAAGCCCCGCAGCAATTCCAGTCGTCCAGCTCCGCAAGATTAATATCAAGTTTCCCGGACACTGCCTCGGTAGACTCATTGTACTCCCTGGCGACACCGTGCAGGGAGCACCCCGGATAGTACGAAGCCTTTATCACTATCCCTTCACCCCCGCTTTTTTAAACATATCTTTTACCTGGCGTTTCCCCCGCAGTCTGGGCGGTAACAGTTTAATCTTCCCGCGGGTGAACATTGCCAGGCCGGTGCTTGCCTGTTTAAGGAGACCGCGTACGCCTTCACTTTTCAATGTAAATTCCACTGCCATTTCCGTTTCCTGCACCCGGCCATGCCTTCTTATAGATGAAAGGAAAGCGGAGTGGAACAGAGGGACGGTTTTCTGCGACGGCTCGATTCCCTCGCGCTGAGACAATTGCCTGAGCGTGTCCATAACGTGAGCAATATCGATGTTATTGGGGCACCTTGTTGAGCAGGTCTCGCAGGATGCGCATATCCATATCGTATCGCTGCGAAGTGCCGTATCCACCTGGCCGAGATGAAGCAGGCGTATCAGTATATGGGGAACGATATCCATGGCGAAGGTTACCGGGCAACCATTGGTGCATTTTTCACACTGAAAACAGGCGGATATCTGTTCCCCGCTCAACTCTTCAATCTTTTTTCGTTGTGACGGGTTCGGGACGATTTCCTGCGGCACCTTTACACCTGGCATGTTCTCACCTCGTCTTATCGCTGGCCGTTTCAGTGGTTAGAGTCCCTGTTCCTGAGTGACCGGTGCGACTTCCATCCCCGGCAGGAACTAAAGTCCGGCAGCCTCGAGCACTTCCGGGACTCTCTTTTCCCAGCCTATAGCCATGATATGTACACCCTGGCAGAGGTCTTTCATCTCGTTTATCAGGCGTGCGGCAATCTCAACACTCGTCTTTGCCCTTTTCTCAGACTGTTCCATCTCTTCGATAAGTTCGTCAGGGACATGTATTCCGGCAATATACCTGTTCATAAAACGTGCCATACCGGCTGACCTGAGGAGTACGATACCTACCATTATGGGTACATTCATAGGTGCTACCGCTTTCATGAACTCCTCGAACTTCTTCGGGTCATATACGGCCTGGGTCTGGATAAACTGTGCCCCGGCTTTAACCTTCTTTTCCATCTTGATCAGCTGAGGCTCAAGGGGCTCGGATTCAGGTGATACCACGGCTCCCAGGCAGAACTTAGGTGCTCCTTCAAGGTCGTTTCCGGAAAGGTCTTTTCCTTCCTCGAGCTGTTTGGCGGCACCAAGGAGTGATACCGAATCGAGGTCAAAAACCGATTTTGCCTGGGGGTGGTCACCCAGGGATACGGAATCGCCCGTAAGGCAGAGAACATTTGTTATTCCCAGTGTGTAAGCACCGAGCAGGTCGGACTGGAGAGCGATGCGGTTGCGGTCCCGGCACGTTATCTGGAAAATAGGGTCCAGGTTGCTCTCCTTGAGAAGACGGCAAACAGGTAACGAACCCAGTCTCATCACGGAACTCTGCTGGTCAGTAATATTCAGTGCATCCACTTTGCCACGCATCAACTCGGCGTTTTCGAGCATTTCCTTGATATCCACACCCTTGGGTGGACCGAGTTCCGTGGTGACAACAAACTTCCCTTGCCTGGCTAGCTCGGCGATGTTCATAACGCAGAAGCCTCCTTGTCTGTCTGCTCTTGAGCCTACGTTGAGAACACAGCAAAAGCGGGATGGTTTACAGCATGAAGCCGTAACTGCCCATAGTGGGGATGCAGATAATCCTGCACAGGACGTAAACGTTGTGCTTGTGAACGCATGACTCGTGATAGAGAATACACCCTGGGCAGGGGTAATGTCAACACTGATTGAGCCTGATTTGAAGAAAATCCGGAAAATACCGTCTTAGCTGTATCCCTCCACATAAATATAAAAGAACGGGTATGGCCTGGAGGTAAGATGGCGGCTGCCGGTTACCTGACGGTTATTGTTCCCGGTGATTCTGCCGTTACTCTACCGATAGATACAGCTTCCGTAATACCGGCGCTGTGGAGTTGACTCAGCAGTATCTCTGCCCGGGGTGGTTCCAGGAATATCAGGAGCCCACCGGATGTCTGGGCGTCAAACAGGATGTCCTGCATGTGTTCCGGTATGCTGCCTTCGAATGTCACCTTTTTCAGGAAGTACTCCTTGTTGCGATAGAGTCCGCCGGGACACAACCCCTGCCGGGCAAGCATAACTACTTCGGGGAAACGTGGAATTGCAGCAAGGTCGAACTCCAGGCTGACCTGGCTGCGCTCGGCAAGCTGGGCAGCGTGCCCAAGTAACCCGAAGCCGGTAATATCGGTACAGGCATGGACACCGTTTTCCTTCATTAGCTCCGAGGCTTTCCGGTTAAGAGCAGCCATGCTCTTCGATATCCTGTCAATAAGCTCATCACTGACCAGACCTGCCTTGATTGCCGTATTAATAATACCTGTCCCGATGGGTTTTGTGAGTATTATTGTGTCGCCGGGTGTGGCGCCGCTGTTCGAGACCAGTTTATCCGGATGGATTGTGCCGGTGACGGAAAGACCGTATTTGAGTTCGGAATCGTCAACGCTGTGTCCGCCGATGAGCACGACGTCAGCCTCGTGTATCTTGTCCATGCCGCCCCTGAGGATATCTTCCATAACCGTGGTGCCAAGTGTCTCCAGAGGAAAACAGAGCATGTTCATTGCCGTTAGTGGTCTGCCACCCATTGCGTATACATCACTCAGTGCGTTAGCAGCAGCGATTTGACCGAACATGTAGGCATCATCGACAATCGGAGTGAAGAAATCGATTGTCTGGATAATGGCCAGGTCGTCAGCCAGTCTGTAGACGCCAGCGTCATCCAGGGTTTCCATTCCCAGGATTACGTCTGGATTTGACATAATGGGAAGATTCTTCAGAGCCGGATACAGGTCTCCCGGACCTATTTTAGAAGCTCACCCTGCACCGCGGACAGTCTCCGTCAGGCGCAGGTCAGTACCTTTTTTCATCATCCTCTCCAGGGACTGAGAGTAGGGCGTACCACTTCGTTACCATTTTAGCACAGATGGACGGTTGAGTGTGTTGTCCTGTCTGCTTCGCTCGTATTCGCCCGCTTTTAAAGCAAGCTTTTATATTGTAGAATACTCGTGTAGGTGAATATGAATACCGAATACCGCAAGCTTCCCGGCGTTGAACAGGTTATGTCCCATGCTGACCTCGCAGAGCTTCAGGAGGACTTTCCGCATGATGTCCTGGTTGGCATCATCCGGGAAAACCTGGAAAGGGCACGGCGTTCGATTGCATCGGGCAATCCCTGTCCTGGGATAGAGGAAATCGTTCAGTCGGTATCAAAACGGCTGCGTATCCTCTCCGGCCCGGGCCTTCGTCCGGTAATAAATGCCAGCGGTGTCCTGCTGCATACCAACCTAGGAAGAGCGCCATTGAGCATGGAAGCCGCGCAGGCGATGATTCCGGTGGCTACCGGTTACAGCAACCTTGAGTTCGACCTCGAACAGGGGCGCAGGGGGTCGCGGAATGTCCACATTGAGGATATCCTCTGCCAGCTTACGGGGGCTGAAGCGGCGCTGGTGGTGAATAATAATGCCTCCGGCGTATTGCTGGGCCTTTCCGCCCTGGCAAAGAGGAAAGAGGTAATTGTCTCGCGGGGGCAGGCAGTTGAGATAGGTGGCAGTTTCCGTATTCCGGACGTAATGCGGCAGAGCGGGGCGAAGCTGGTCGAAGTAGGTACTACCAACTGTACCTACGCCTCCGACTACGAACAGGCCATAACTTCACGGACAGTCGCCCTGATGCGCGTTCACTCCAGTAATTTCCGCGTAGTTGGCTTTACGCATGAAGCGACACTTGAAGAGGTGGTTAATATCGGCAGGCATCATGAAATTACCGTTCTTGATGACCTGGGCAGTGGCTGTTTCCTGGATACCACAGTCTATGGTCTCAGTCCTGAACCGACCGTCCAGCAGAGTATTGATGCCGGAGTGAGCCTGGTCTTTTTCTCCGGTGACAAGCTTGTCGGCGGTCCGCAGGCGGGGATTATAGTCGGGAAGCGGGAACTCATTAATAAACTCAAGAAACACCCGCTGGCAAGAGCCGTAAGAACGGACAAGATGACACTAGCGGTATTAAAGGCTACTCTCCTGCATTACATAAAGGGTGAAGCTGCGGAAAAGATTCCGGTCTGGCGAATGATGGCTGCTCCGCTTGATGAGATTAACTCGAGGGCTAAGTGCTGGGCTTCGGTCCTGGGAAAGTGGGCGGAAGTCCGGGACGGCGAGACGATGGTCGGAGGCGGCAGTCTGCCGGGCGGTACACTCCCGACTAAACTGGTGACCATCCACGGGCGAAGGGGTAGCAGGGGTGTGAATGCGCTGAGTAGATTGCTGAGAAACCAGGAAACACCCCTTATCGGGCGTGTCAATGTTGAGATGCTCACGCTCGACCCCCGTTCCGTCCTGCC
>DUES01000187.1 GCA_011192055.1 Dehalococcoidia bacterium | reverse complement strand
TTCCTGACGGCAGTTAATTACTCACCTATCCGCAGCGCGCGGTGTATGGCTACTTTTGAGAAGAACAATATCACCATGGATATCGTGAGTATGAAAGCCACGGCTAATATAATATACGCTATCCCGACGGTAAGCCAGTCGGTAACGGGTATAAACGGGGGTAATACCCTTGCTCCCATCTCAGTAAGCTGCAGGAATGGCATCATCACGGAGCTCAGTTGTAACCCGAGAAGAGTCCCGATTCCCATACCGCTGCCTATTACGAATATCTGCTCCAGGCAGATAAGCCCAATAATCTGACGCAGTGAAAAACCGAGGGTCCGCAGGATGGCAAACTCCAGTTGCCGCCCTCGTGCCGAAAGGTAGGCATACACCACAAAGCCCAGGCCACTGACCAGTATTACTCCGAGGAAAGCAATCAGCAGGATTCCACCCCATCCGGCTGCAACCAGCGGGTCTTCTTTCGATTTGGTAATCATCGCGTCCTGGTCATAGAAGTCCCTGGCGCGGTACTTGGAAGACCGGAGGGTCTCTACCGCTGTATTTCGTAACTCTTTATCGTCAGTTGTCTTCACCCAGACTTCATTGGGGTAAAAGCGTACGTTTCCGCTTAATGCCAAATTTCTGATAGCCGTAATGCGGTCTACATTGGCCAGGGCAAATCCCTTGACTGTAGGGTCAAGGGTGGGGAAGTATTCAACAACATCTTCAATGACTACCGGTATGTATTGACCGGGCAAGCGGAACGTGGCAAAGCTGCCAACTTTCAGACCTGTACGGTCCAGTAATGACTGGCTGGCAATAATGGAAAGCGGATTGGCATCATAGTTCGGATACAGTCCACGGTATCCGAAACTCCGGGTAGATGCCCACGTAATCTTGCCGGAGGACTCTCCGGCGCGGACCACCTCTGCACTGATGGCAAATGTATCCCTGGCTGTCGACGAGCCGGTACCGCCACCGCCAATTGAATCATCGGTGAGGGCAACCCAGCCGTTTACATTTTCAAAATCCTGCACGATTACGGGTTCGGAGGATGAGGATACCTTGACCTGCAGGTCGTCCAGGTACAGCGCCCGTGGTTGTTCCCTACCATAGAAACTTGTTGTCACCAAGCGTGCAAATATACACTCAAGTTTTATCGGGGAAGGTGGTATTGAATCGTAGATGGGGCGAATGAGGTCTGTTTCAAGGTAATGCCAGTCTTCGGTTACCGGCTTGCCCAGTTCAAAGTCATAGTAACGCCCTTTCCCATCCCTTATCCTGGCAGTCAGGGTAAGACCGGGGTGTGGTTGAATCGGGTATACCCATACACCAATGCTTTCAGTTCCGTCAGGAAGAGTAAGCCCGGTATCGACAGGTTTATCTTTTTCCAATACAGCCATGATATCGGTAAAAGAACTGGTGGCAAAATCTTCCCGGAACCAGGCGATTTCCTTAAAAGGAGCCGGGTCAACTGCCAGGAAGTTGAAATCCACCTGAGTAAACAGGCTTCCCATTACGCCGCTACCACGATAGCTGACGCTGACTTCTTCTACGCCCGGGACCTCTGAATAGCGTTCCTCAATTGTCCCTTTGCCGGAAACGTAATCATACAGACCGCCTAACCGGATATCACTTCCTGTTGCATACATAGCGCGTTCGTCATAGCTCCGCTCCAGGGTACCCAGGAAACTGGCCGAAAACATGCCCACGCTGGCGGCCATCATCAGGAGCAGAATCAGCCGCCCGTAGTGCATCGGGTTACGCGCCATATATCGCAGACTCAGCACCACCGCAGTATTGGATGTGTAGCGGCTGAGCCGTGCTGCCAGGGCAATAAGAAGCGGGAACAGGCGAAGGAAAACTATTGCGGCGGCTATCATAAACAGAATAGGTGTAACCAGCAGGAGAGGGTCTATACCCAGTTCGCCGAAAAAGTCCTGAGTGGTCAGTGTACCGCGCTCTTGTAACTCCCAGAACAGGATTCCGCCGATGGCCAGCATTATGATGTCCAGGAAATAGCGCTGCCAGAACGGTGTTCGTGGCGGACGGGCAATATGCTGCCGCTGAGAAACAACCCCCATACGTGCGGCACGTATCGCAGGAAACAGCAGGGCAATAAGACACAGGAAAGCTGATATCGCGGCAAGGGCGAAAACCATAGTGGAGAAACGTATTTCGAGAAATCCTCCACCGGTTAATGGTAAGAATGGTGCAGTTTTGCCAAGCAAGGAAAAGACAGTGGCACCCAGGAAAGGACCTACTACCCCTCCTATTGCACTTATAAACAAGCCTTCCGTGAAGTAAATCCCGAGGAGTTGCAGTGTACTGGCCCCGCGACTTCTCAACAGGGCAATTTCGCCGGTCTGCTGATCAATGACCATATTGGCCACAGTAACTACATAGTAAAGAATGATACCCACTATCTGGAAGATGAGCAGGAACAGGGGTATCTGGGTGAAAAGCAGTTTATGCTCGTAGGTTGTGATAATACTGTCCAGTGCCGTTAACGCCGAACTGCGAGGTAGTTCGGTTATTATCTGGCTCTGCAGTCGCTGGACGCCCCTCTTTACTGCGGGTGAGTTAAGAGAGGTTATTTCATCGATGTCCATGAAGTAGTACCAGTTATACGTGGCTTTCAGGTTGGGAACCAGTCGCCCGATTCCTTCGAACATTGTCTGCTCGGGAATGAACAGCGGTACTGTCGGTCCTTCCGTCCCACCACTCATATCATCCGGCAGTATGAACATGTCGTCTTTGAGGAACCAGTACTCTTCCCCCATGTCTATGGCGTCGATTATGCCGGTAAGTCTGACCGTGATTCGCGTGGGATACTGACCCCAGCCATAAAGAAGAACAAGACGGTCTCCAACCCATACATCGAAGATACTGGCAATGTCGCTGCCTATCATTGCCTCAACTTCCAGTCCCGGTTGGAGCAATTCCTCAGGCTCAAGTCCGGCGGGAAACGGCTCGGGATAACGTCCGTCTACCAGGGTAACGTGTTTTTCGATGTTGGTAAATACCTGGAAATGCCCCTTGGGCCTTGTGGGGCCGGTCGGGATCGGGCGGTCCGCCCAGCCGGCATAGAAGGTCTGAGTCTTTATATACTGTTCTTCCTGGCGTACAACCGAACCGATATTCTTCAGGACATGGCTGCGAACGGAACCCCAGTTATCCAGGTATTCTTCACCACTGACTGAATAGCCTGGCGCATAGACCTGGAGGTCAATCAGTTCTATGGGTCTTTCACGAAGGGCACGCGCCAATCCCAGGTCACTGAGAGTATTGGAAAAAAGCGGCATACTGGAAACCAGCGCCACTGCGACAACTACGCCTATAACCACACAGGACAGCAGCTTCCAGTTGGCCAGGCTTCTTCTGAAAACAAGTTGGAGAGCAGAGAAGAACAGTGACATGCTGAGAGTATAGCAGAGGTTATGGTTCGGTGCAATACTGGTTACCGTTAATTCAGGCGTGGAATCGCTTGTTTCTTTACTTCATGTTTACTCAGGTTATCCGGCACCGGGTTATTCTTGGCAGGATATACCAGGGACATATAAATAACGGTACAGGGAGAATCTCCATGACATGGAAATGTTCCCTGGGAGTCTTCCCGGTTTTGAGTCTACTTGAATATCTCTGTTGTACTATCCAGCCTGATAAAGCTCTTACGGGGGATTTCCTTCCGGCAAGGCATGTTTAGTCCACTCCGCCGGAGATACCCGGTACTAACCGTGGGGATAATAGTTCTTACCGGTATCAACCATTGCTTTATAGTTATCGTATTTACATTCGGCAGAAACGGTACAGCCGGAACTCAGGATAAAGCCGGTATCTTTTCCGACAACATCAATAAGCTTCCTGCAGTAGTTCTCCATTTCTTGAGGCGTACCGAGAGCCTGCAGCCCTGCCGGAACATCACCCGCAATGCACATGTGGTCTTTCAGTATCTCCTTGGCTTTGAAAATATCCGTCTTGCTGTCGAGTTCACAGATGCACATTTTAGCGGGAAGGTCCAGGAGATAGGGCAGATTGATTGTCCAGTCCTGGTCGAAATGAAGATTGACAATCATCCCTTCAGCGGCAAAGGCATCGGCCATCTTCTTGAGGTACGGGTGCTCGAAACGCTCATAGACCTTTAGCGGGAAATAGAAACCACCGCCTCTTTCCAGTACAATATTCACACCCGGTACACCAACGAGTTTTGCCACCTCAATAGCACTCTCGATGAGGTCATCAATCATGGCGTCCATGACAGCCTGTACCTTGTCCGGGACACGGTGGATATCAAGGGCAAAGGCAGTCATGGAGCGGGCTGTTGAGAGCGTCATTAAGGGCGAACTGACCATTGACCCTACAAGCGTCGGCAGACCACGCTCTTCCCAGGTGGCGACTTCTTTCCGGTACTGGGCAAGCTGTCTCTCCGCCCAGGCAATTGATTTTTCTACCGGGAATCTACTCTCCTGCTGCCGTTTTTGCTCAATCCAGTTCCACCAGCCAAGTTTAATGATTTCGTCGTAGTCTTCATGAGTCAAGCCTTCATCTTCAATGTACTGCGGGGGAGAGTCCGGAGGGAGGTCTTTTCCGGGGTATATCATCCGGCCGCCAATACGTCCTCCGGCCGGATGCCTGGGATTCGGTGTCTGACTGTAGCCCGGCAGAATAAACCCGTCCCAGCCGCTAACTTCATCGAAAAGCTCCACCATTGCCGGCCAGCCGACACCGCGATAGTCGGCGAATGCCTCAGCCAGTGTCAGGCCCTTGTGCCGTGCCGGGAACATCACATCAAGCAGCGGTGCGATTGGTACCCTGTCGTATGGCTCCAGCTTGACAGCTGCCCATATCCTCTCCCTGGAAGTCATTGTCTCTTTTACCATTCCTCAGGCTCCTCAATAAATTGTTTACAGGCCTCTGTTACCCCTCGCCGTCATTCAAATCAGTATGGCTCAGAACGATATTAATTACAATTTTGTGCTCAGTCTTTGATACCTAGTAGTGTACCGAAGGAAAGAGACTGGTATCGGTGTGGGGCAGGAAGAGGGCGGCCACGAACTCGTTCATAAACGGCGGGTAGTTGGATAGTTCAATATTTGTCATTTTCCGGGCAATGTCTATCGCCTTTTCAAAAGCAGGTTGAGAGAGCAGGGCCATCCTTGCTCCCATCACCGAGCTGTTACCGACGAAGTGAATCCGCTTTGTGTCAATATCCGGTAACAGGCCAATCGCTACTGCCTTCGGGATATCCAGGGAGCTGCCGAAACCACCGGCAACATATATCTTATCCAGTTGCTCAAAGTCCAGCCCAACATAGTCAATCAGGGACTTAATCGCGGCAAAGACCGCTCCCTTGGACTTGATAAGGTTACCAATCTCAGCCTCGGAGACGGTCACCGGTTCGCCGGTCTCCGTTTCTCCGGGGAAAGCCAGGATGTAGCGCGGGTCATCTTCGATAATGAACCGTCCGTCATCACCTGAAATATTAAACCTGCCCTGCTGCCCGATGACACCGTTCCTGACCATCTCGTAAATAGCGTCAATAAAACCCGAACCGCAAATCCCTCTCGGCTTTACCTTACCAATCGTCTCGTAAGAAACCTGGCCGTCCCGTATCCTGATTTTCTGAATTGCCCCCCTGGTCGCCCTCATGCCACTCCGGGCTCCACCTCCTTCAAAAGCAGGACCGGCAGAGGCGGAACCGCAGACCAGCCACTCATTGTTRCCMATCACAATCTCTCCATTGGTGCCAACATCTATAAGGCAACTGATTTCAGGTCTGTCAGTAAKACCTGTTGCGAGTACCCCGGCAACGATATCRCCACCTACATAGCTGGCTACGCCGGGCAGGACTTCTATAATWCCCTGYGGGTGGATATTCAGMCCGAGTTCRMCGGCAGTTACCTGGGGATTGACAGTAGCCGTAGGGACATAAGGTTCAAGCCTGAGGTTACAGGGTTGAAGGCCAAGYAAAAAGTGGCTCATGGTTGTATTTCCGGCAGCGACAACACCRATAATGTCACYGGTATTTATGTGTTTGTTTTTGATAACGGCTTCGGTGAGTTTATTGATATTGGTAATTATGGCCTCATGCAATGGCTGGAGAGAACCGCGGCCGCAGGCAAAAACCATCCGTGAGATAACATCTTCACCATACCGTGCCTGCCGGTTATGACTGCCTTCCGCTCCAAGAACTTTTCCTGTTTTCAGGTCAATAAGCTGAACAACTACGGTAGTAGTACCGACATCTATAGCCAGGCCGTACTGGTGGGCGGTAGTATCGCCCCCTTCAATAGCGACGATTTTTCCACCCGTGCCGTGCCGACTGCAGGTAACGGTAACCTTCCAATTATGCTGACGTAATGTGGTGGCGAGGTCCCTGAGACAGGCCAGGGTTACCTCGAAATCCGTGTACCTTGTTACCTTGCGCAGTTCCCTGGTTACACGGTCGATATCGGCGGTATTATCCATCATGGTAGGTTCCGGGAGCTCAAGAAATACCTTACTGACAACAGGTTCGAAGAAGGACGCCGGGTCTTCCGGCCGCTTGTGCAGTACGACTTTCTCAGGGTTGCTGTAGATGGGAATCCCCTCGGTCACGATAGTTTCGCCTTCGAGTCTTGATTTCACCGGCACTTCTACAGTCAGGTCATCCTCAACAGTGGTCTGACAGGCAAGAACATAACCGTTCCCAAGTTCATCCCTGGAAAAAAAACCGATAGCATGCTTGTCTGCCCGCGCGTTGCCCTTTATCACGCGGACACGGCACTCACCACAGAGGCCTTCACCGCCACAAAGGGTGTCAATATATACTCCGGCCTGTTCAGCAGCCTGGAGTATTGTGGCTCCGTTCTCAACCTCTGCTTCTTTTTTCTCCGGTAGGAATGTCACTGTGTGTCTGCCCATTATATTTTCTCCTATCTCCAACTGCGCGCGGTATTAGCCCTAACCTATGCGACCAGTTTACCAAGACGCAATGCTGTGATACAATTCACGAAATGTCCCTGGACGAAATCAGTGACAATGTAACCTGACCAGGTCACTGTTACTGTTGATTTAACTGTTTGGCTTTCCAAGAGAAAGCGCCGGGAGGAACTGGATATGAACTGGCTCGATATTGTCATTGCTATTACGCTTATCATCCCTATCTTCACAGGTCTGAAACAGGGGCTGATAAAGTCGGCCATTTCGCTCGCCGGCCTGATGGTGGGTGTAGTAGTTGCCAGCAATTATTACCAGGTACTGGGAGACAGGCTGACATTTATAACCAATGAAGATTTCGCCAATATTGCCGCTTTTGCCATAATACTGATAGTAATAATGATTATTGCCAACGTAATAGCAGCACTATTGAAAGTTACCGCCAAGATAGTATTGCTGGGCTGGGTCGACCACCTTGGCGGTGCGGTATTTGGTCTGTTGATGGGGGCGATATTCATGGGTGCGCTGCTGGCAATCATAGTTAAATTCTTCGGCAGCAGTCTGATAATTGATTCGTTCCTTGCAGAAATACTGCTGGACAAGTTCCCGCTCGTACTGGGCTTTCTGCCCAGTGAATTTGATACTATTCGCGATTTCTTCCAGGCACCATAGAATCAAAGCCTTAGTAAAGAGGAACCCCGGCGATATTTAACCTTACCCGGTACAGTCCGGTGCGTGCTGTCAGATAGAGGCTCTTCATATCGGCGTCACCCCATGCCAGGTTTGCCGGTAATTCAGGGGGGTTTACTTTAGCCAGGCATTTTCCTTCGGGACTGATAATCCAGAACCCGCCTGGACCGGTGCAATATACGTTCCCTTCGCGGTCGACCTTCATGCCGTCAGGAGCGCCCGGCTCGGGTGCCCGCATATCTATGAACATCCTTCCACTGTTTATGCTGCCGTCCGGACTGACATCAAAAGCCCTGATATGACCGCGAGCCGTATCGCAAACATAGAGCACCTGTTCGTTTGGCGAGAAACCCAGACCATTTGGCCGGTCAAAATCATCAGCCAGCAATATGAGCTCACCATCCGGTGACAGCCTGTAAACACCGTTGAAGGGCAGTTCTTTCCAGGCTGTTAACCCTGCGAGACCATACGGAGGGTCGGTAAAATAGATACTGCCATCGGACCTGACAACCACATCATTAGGGCTGTTCAGGCGTTTGCCCTCATAATGGTCGGCGAGGACCGTAATAGTACCATCGGGTTCGGTACGGGTCACACGCCGCAGGCTGTGTTCGCAGGCAATAAGCCGGCCGCTCTTGTCCAGGGTAAGTCCGTTCGAGTTGCCGCTTGGAGTGCGGAACGTGGTTACTTCCGGACCATTGTTCAGCATACGCCAGCGGACAATACGGTTATTCGGGATGTCACTGAACAGCAGGCAGTCGCCGTACCAGACCGGGCCCTCAAGGAAACCGAATCCGCTGCCGGCCTCTTCTACAAGGGTATTCTCAGGCACAATTGCGCTGATTGCATTATCCTGTACTTCCATATTGAGATTAGATATACTCACTTTACTCCTCCCTGCTGAAAAATAGTTATTCTTTAACGTGTGGCAGGTTATCTAATAAATATCATGTGTGCGAAAGATACGTACCCAGGAACGGCCTACAAGCATACTGCCGCGTTCCGCTCCCAGCGAACGGCCTTTTTCCCAGACCTGGTCATCAATTCCGTCCGGTTTCCCTTCAAAGAACCGTGTCTCTTCCCAGTGCCCTGGTCCGTGGTACCCCGTCATCAGTACAATCTCCATGGGGTCGGTTACGGATAGTGGTGTCCACAGGCCGAGAATACGGCAACCGGCCGCATGGTAGAGCGGCCAGACACCCTGCTCGGAGCACTCCACGAACCTGTCCAGGTTTTCACGTTTAATGAAGAACCGGCGGTAACCAAAGCTGGCACGCCGGTCCTCGGGAGAAGGGACACCTTTGGGGAGATAGGCCACCTGTCTCAGTAACCGTACCTGTTCGCTCTCGATCAGGTGGTCCCGACCAGTGGAATATGCCTCCTGCGCAGACTGCCAGGTATCAAAATCGGGAAAAGCCGTCATCTGCAGGAAAGCATTTGCCGGGTCACCGACAAGGCCATTGACGAGGCACAAAACCTGACCACCGGCAGAACGAAGCGAGGGGATAACGGTTTCGCGGCAGGTATCAAGGTAGTCACGCCCCTTCTTGATATCAACAACAGTATATCGTTCTTCGTATATCATATGTGTCCACCCCTTTTCAGCGCGGCAACGTTAATCATATGCCTGTGGATGTCTCATTTCCACAAAAACACCATGATTTTCTTTCGGATGGACCCAGGCAAGCTGGGCATCGGGACCGGGGTGGGCCACATCGGCACCTATATCACGAAGTTTCTTGACGCTTCCGGGGACATCCTCGACATCGAAGCCAACCAGGTAAACGCCTTCCCCATGTTTTTCCAGGTAGCGGCCAACAGCTTTCGCAGGGTCAGTTGGCTGCATAAGCTCGCTATGCCCTTTACCAAGTGGCAGAATAGCGTTTTTGAAACCAAACTCCTTTGATTCCGCACGAGAGTGGACTTTAAGTCCATACAAGGTCTCAAAACGCTTTGCGGCAGCTTCTACATCCCTTACAACAACAGATAGCTCAATAACATCACCCAGCATTGACAGCCTCCTTTTTGAATTTAGTTAGTACCTGCAGGATATTCTTTTTAAACGGCAGCCAGACCCAGTTCTATCAGCCTTTCCCTGAGACGGAACAGGGCGGCAATCGCACCACGACTCCGGGCATCAATCCTTGAAGGGGGGTAGTTCTGCTGCCAGCTCCGGGTCCCTTTATGGTCGGCAATACCGATAAAGGCCAGTCCGGGCTGCTTCCCTCCAGGATTGTTTACTTCAGCAATACCGGTAGTGCTCAGTCCGATATCCGAAGAGAACCGTTCTCTGGCAGCTACGGCCATTGCTTCTGCTACTTCGGCGCTGATAGCGCCATGCTGCTCGACGATTTCGGCAGGGACACCGCAGGCAACCTTTATTCCCGCAGTAGACGCAATCAGCCCACCCCGGAAACATGCTGAACAGCTTTCCGATTCGGTGATACTGTTGGCGAGTTGACCTCCCGTGCCATCTTCCATGATAGACAGACCCAGTTTACGACCGGCAAGCCAGCCGCAAACTACTTCACCAAGTGTATCATCGTCCTTTCCCCATACGAACGGGGTAAACATCTCCCTCAGTTTTGCTTCGGTCGTATCCAGCACCTGCTCTGCGCTGTCTCCATGAGCAATGAGGCGGACATGAATACCATCCGACTTTGAATATATGCCTACTTCCGGGTTACCTGCTTTAAAAATGGGTTGCACAAGTTCCGAGACTTTAGCTTCGGCGATTGTAAAGGTCTTGACGGTGCGGGACAGTATTTCTTCTCCGGGCAGATGTGTTTTCAGACGGGGAACGACCTCGTTACGCCACATCGGCATCAGTTCCCGGGGCGGACCGGGGAGCGCCGCAATAATCGTGTTATTTTTCCTCACATACCAGCCCGGTGCCGTGCCGCGCGGATTCGGCAGGCTTTCGGCTGACGGGATGAGCACTGCCTGCCTGATATTATGCACCGGCATTTCCCGTCCCATTCTCCTGAACATATCCCGCAGGTGCTTTTCCAGTTCCGGGTCCACAGACGGTTCTTCACCGACGACACTGGCGATACAGTCACGTGTAAGGTCATCCTCCGTTGGCCCGAGACCGCCACTGGTTATTACCAGGTCTGACCTGTCCAGAGCCTGTTGAAGCACCTGGCAGAGCTGTTCCCGGTCGTCAGCGGCAGTAGTCATCCTGTATAATTCAATTCCCAGGAAGGGCATCTCCGAGGCAAGATACCCGGCATTAGTATCCGTAATCTCTCCACGGAGGAGTTCTGTACCAACAGAAACAATTTCGGCTCGATAAAGGTTTCGCATTCAGCAGCATACCTCATTAACTATTGTGTCGGGAGCCAGGCCAACCCTTTTTCCTGACTTAGCGCTTATTGTAACCCTTTTCCACGTAAACTGTCATCTTTGCCAACACGGAATTACTCTGTCTTTGTCCGCAGCAGGTCTGAAGGCCTATAATGTTCCTGTATACATTTTTACGAATCCTGACATAATGTTTATTTTCTATGAAAACATCTGATTTCGAATACGTCTTACCCCAGGAACTGATAGCGCAAACGCCGATTGCAGACAGGGAACAATCGAGGCTGATGATTATGGACCGGAATGACGGTTCATTACAGCACCGGAAATTCTTTGAAGTGACCGATTTCCTGCACGATGGTGACGTTCTTGTCATCAACGACAGCCGTGTCATTCCGGCCCGTGTCAGGGGAAGGCGGGCAGCTACCGGAGGTAAAATAGAAATCCTGCTGCTGCGTCGACTTCACCCCGGTGTCTGGGAGACACTGGTCAAGCCCGCAAAACGAATCAGGGCTGGTGAAACAATAGAACTAACAGGCGGTTCTCCCGATACCCCTGGGCCTGACCGGTCCGCAGAGGTGGTTGGAGCAGGGGAGCGCGGCATGCGCATCATCAGGTTTGCTGATGAATCACTAATAGCCCGACTAGGCCAGGTAGCCCTGCCCCCGTATATTCATGTCCCTCTTGCAGATTCCGAACGCTACCAGACTGTTTACGCCGCTGATGACGGCAGCGTGGCAGCACCGACTGCCGGTCTGCATTTTACCCCCGGACTGCTGGCTGCTGTTAGAGAAAAGGGCGTAAAATGCCTGTCCGTAACACTGCACATAGGATTGGATACCTTCAGGCCGGTGCAGGAGGAAGACCCGGAAGAACATATTATTCATACCGAATACGGGGTCCTCAGCCGGGAGGTCGCCGACGAATTGTCGCTGGCCAGAAGAGAGGGACGGAGAGTTATCTGTGTCGGTACTACCTCGGTGAGATTGGTGGAAGCGGCGACCCGTGCCAGCAGTCCTCTTCATGTAAAGCCGTTTGAAGGATGGGTAGACCTGTTCATTCTGCCGGGATACGAGTTTCAGATGGTTGACGCAATGATTACCAACTTCCACCTGCCCAGGTCAACATTACTGATGCTGGTATCCGCATTTGCCGGAGATGGCCTTATCATGAAAGGATACCGGGAAGCAGTTAATCTGAAGTACCGCTTTTACAGCTTCGGCGATGCAATGCTGATTTTGTAAGGGTTGCACAAATGTAATCTCTTGTAATCTCCGCTAATTGATTCGTTTACTTCTTGAGTTTACCGTTGACTGTCACCCCACCATGCCAGGAGGACTCCTGCGCCTGGATAGTCACGCTGTCACCTTCGAAGGTGAAGTCCATTTGCCACCGGTTGATATTGGCAACTTCATCCCAGTAAACGGTGAAGGTATCAGGTTGGTGCCACTTGCCTTTCAGCATGGCAGGAAGCCCGAACCTGGCTTCGGGATTTAGGCGAAAGACGTTGTCCAGTCCCAGTCGAAACTCATAAGATTCACTACCTATGGCTGGAAGAAATAATGCCTCTTCAAGTTCGTTAAAAATAAATGAAAATTCCCGCCAGCCGAGTATATTACTCTCCAGCAGGTAGGTCTGCCCCGTAATCTGTTGTGCTGCCGGTGGCAGAACTGGTGGTCGCTCTGGTTCGTCCCGGTACAGGATCGGCTGCCTGATACCGGATTCCAGTTGCGCAACACCGTCAGGATTGACAGGCAGAGGGGTAGAGGACCTGATTGATGGAATGATAAAAGATATCAGCATTTCATCTAGCCTTTGTTTTTCATCGTCGGAAAGGCCCGCCGTAGTAACGGCAACAACATCAGCTTCAGGGACAACAATAATCATCTGTCCGCCGCGTCCGTCGGCATAGTAGATTTCGGGTGTGAACAGCCACCACTGATAGCCGTAACCATGTATCGGTGAAGGACCTGCCGGTGGTGAGGAATGCTTCTTTGTGGCAGCAGATACCCACTGCGGAGAGACTATGGTACGGTTTTCCCACTGACCTTTGTGCAGGTACAGGTACCCCAGCCTGGCCATATCATGAGGCGTCATGTGCAGGTCACCCCAGCCGTGATTTATTCCCTGCGGGTCTTCCGGCCAGACTGCATCGATTCCCAGTGGCCCGAAGAGGTATTCCCGGGCAAATGCCAGGGTGCTCATGCCGGTGGTTTCCCGCACAATCGCGGACAGGAGATGTGAGCCCGGACTGCAATACTCAAAACGGGTGCCCGAAGGCTCTATCATGGGCAGGTCAAGAACGAACTGTCTCCAATCGGGACTCTGGAACATCTCTCGTAATGTGATTTCGCCGGGCTCATTGTAGCATGCCATACCCGAGGTCATCGTCAGGAGGTGCTCCAGGGTAAGCTCTTTCTTGAGGTCGGTGAGATTAGCAACCCTGTTATTCGGGAAGAAGCCGAGTACTGGCTGTTTAACACTTTTAATGAAACCTTTGTCTACGGCTATACCGATTAGGGTGGCAGTGAAGCTTTTGGTACAGGAAGCAAGGTCATGCATTGTCCCGGGTAGGAAGGGATGAAAGTATGCATCGACAACAGCGTAGCCATGCCGGATGATGAGCAGACTGTGAATATGCAGTCCGTGTTGCCTGGCAAAGTTACAGGTCTGCACCAGTAACTCCGAGTCCATCCCCTGCTCTTCAGGGGTAGAGGTCCGCCACCTGCCGACAGGCCAGTAATCCTCAAGCTGTTTCATAACCACGTCTCCCCTATTGATACTACTGTCAAGCATTGTATCACTGACCCTCGAACTTGCATAACAGCATCTTATCATTTTCTCATGATTACGCCTGTTGCCGGGAAAGCTATTGTATTTCATTCAGCCCTGAATTGAGCACCGGGACTTGAGAGTGATATAATCTTCATATATAAGTTGTGGCAGGTATATAAAAGGGTATGCCGGGTACACAGTACAGTGTATTCCTTTAGCAGTAGTAATAAACCCGGGTACCCTTTCCTCATTAAACAATCTTGTCCTGAAAAGGCGTCGGGTCGTATCTTCAGTTGAACGCATGCTGTCAGGAAGTATATACGTGGAAGGATTAAACGATTGTACTAATCATTGAATCAGTGTAAACATTTCTCAGACTTTACATAAACATCGGATTTACGAGGAGGAAGTATTAATGACCAATCATCCAGTTGAGGAAATCCTTCACCCCAGGGCAATAGCGGTAGTTGGAGCCTCAAACAGCAGCGGCAGAGGGACAGGATTTCTCTCACCTCTGGTTGAACTCGGTTATAAGGGGCAAATTTACCCTGTTAATCCCAAGTACAAGGAAGTGATGGGTATTAAAGCCTACGCCAGTGTGAAGGATATTCCCGGTGTGGTTGATTACGTGATATCATCCGTTCCCGCATCGCAGGTACTTGGCATGATAGCGGATTCTGCCGAGAAAGGTGTCAAGGCGATTCACCTGTTTACGGCCCGCTTCAGCGAGACCGGGCGCCAGGACGCAATCGAACTTGAGCAGGAGATATTAAAACAGGCAAAAAAGGCCGGGATACGGCTTATTGGCCCGAACTGCCTGGGTCTGTATTACCCCGGTGAAGGAATTTCCTTCAGCAGCGGCATGCCCGGCGAATCAGGCTCTATCGGGCTGATATCGCAGAGCGGTTCCGCTATTCACGAGATTGTTGCTCTTGCTGCCCAGAGGGGCCTTCGTTTCAGCAAGGCCATAAGCTACGGTAACGCCATTGATTTCAATGAGTCCGACTACCTGGAGTACTTCGCGCAGGACCCCGAGACTGACGTTGTCCTGATGTATATTGAAGGCGTGCGGGACGGCATGCGTTTTTATGATACC
>DUES01000186.1 GCA_011192055.1 Dehalococcoidia bacterium | reverse complement strand
GGAGAGGTCAGGTGAGACCTGAATTCCTTGGAGGCAATGAGGCCGATATTTCTCATTCTTCGACCTCCTCCTCGTACTCTTCCTCGTCATATTCTTCGGCGGTTAATTCAAGGAAGATATCTTCAAGACTCATCTCTACTGATTCCATTCCCAGCAGCACCCAGTTACCCTCGACTATTGCTTTCATTATATCCGGACGAATATCCTGCTCCGGCGAGCATTCTACATAAAAATAAGGTTCTTCGTAGCGAACGCCACGGATACTGTCAATTTTACGGAGCCTGACTGCAATTTCATCAACCGGACCCTGTACCTCGAGACGAATGTTACGGGAGCCTGACAGGATTGTAGACAGGTTTTCTATTCTGTCCTCGGCCACAATCTGCCCCTCGTGGATAATGACAACGCGGTCACAGACCATGCTCACTTCGGGCAGGATGTGGCTTGATATGAGGATGGTACACTCTTTACCGAGGTCCCTGATGAGTTGCCTGGTCTGGGCAACCTGGATAGGGTCAATACCCAGGGTAGGCTCGTCCAGAATCAGTACCGCAGGTTCGTGAATGATGGCCTGCGCTACTCCTACGCGTTGTTTGAAACCCCGTGATAGTTTGCTGATAAGTACATCGATGTATTCTTCCAGGTGGCAGATTTCAACTACGTCATCTAACCTGGTACGGACCTGTTCTTTATCCAGGCCCCGTATTCTTCCGGCGAACTCCAGGTAAGAGCGAACGGTAACATCGGTATAAAGGGGTATAGCTTCGGGAAGGTAACCAATATGCCGCCGCCCTTCGAGGGAGTTCTCCGCCATATTATTACCGGCCACCCAGATATCACCCTTTGTCGGCATGAGAAATCCGGTAAGAATGCGCATCGTGGTAGTCTTACCGGCACCGTTGGGGCCGAGGAGACCGAGTATTTCACCCTTCTCCACGTGGAAACTGATGTCATCTACGGCAAGGCGCTCACCATAGTATTTAGTCAGGTTCTGAACCTTTATCACAATTACTCCGCTTTCAGTCGTCTTGATATTTGCCAGCTTATCCAGGCATGGGTCTCGGAATCAATCCCATTGTTCCGTCCATGGAGCGTAATGATATTCCTGGATGCTTCACTGTCCAGCCACATCTCGAGCTGACGGCCCTTTACGATATCAAGCTTTTCTGCATCAATCTCCCTGGCTGGTGACCGCTCCGAGACCATGAAGATTGCATAAGTCTGTGATTCCTGGTCCATTATCGTGGGCTCGCTGTATGCTCCAATTCCGAGGTCAAACATCCACTCCGGTGGTGTGAGATAATACGTGTCAGATTTAATCCCCAAGGCTTCCCGTGGCCACCAGCCCAGTTCACTGGCCTCTTCACCACCCGCTGCATCAGCAGACAGTTCTTGTGCCACGGCGAAAAAATCTTCTCCGGCATCAAGTCGTTCAAATACCTCAGTGGTTTCTTCATAACCTGAAACAAGTATCATGTGAAGATGCACCTGCTCTGCGACAGAAGATACCCGTTCGGCCAGGTACTCAGCCATGTAACTGGCCATCAGGTAAGTACGGGACAGTTCTTTAAATTCTTTATCGGATAGCCCGCTCTCGTTACGCTGGTCCCGGTACCATGACTTGAACTCAGCATCGGAGATAGTCTCATTTTCGCCCCGGGCGGACACCCTGAGCTCTGCCATGAGTTGGTCCTCGGTGGCCTCGATGTTGTACGGAGGTTTGGGTGCGACCTGCCTGATTAGCTCTTCGTTTGTAATGGTATCAATCATCGTGAAGATGTCATCCGTTGTACCGGAAATCAGCATTCTTCTGACGAAGTAGTCAATATTTATTTCAGCATTATTCACCTTAATTATGGTGTGCTGAAGCGGTACTACGTAGATAAAGTAATAACCAATACCGATAGCTATACCGAGGATAGCCAGTATTACTGCAGCCAGGATAAAACGTGACTTCTTCGATGACTTTTTTTCTTCTTCGGGGACTTGGCCTGTTCCCCTGGTTTGTCGTCTTACACTTCTTGGTTTTATTTTGGATTGAGACATGCTTTCCCCACAAATATATATGACCTGGATTACTCAGTGCTACAAAGTGCCTGCACAACACACCCAACGACCAACCGCGCGCACACAAATCTGGCGCTGCAGGCCTGGTACTCAAATAGTAATTAGAAAACAGGTGTTTACTTTACCAGGTGACATGCCACCCAATGATCCCCGCCGATGTTTCGCAGTTCCGGTGTTTCTTCCCTGCAGATATCCATCGTGTGCTGGCATCTGGGGTGGAAGTTACAGCCGCTGGGGGGATTGATCGGGCTGGGTACATCTCCTGTTAGAATAATCCGCTCCCGGGTACGGTCAACAACCGGATCCGGAATTGGCACTGCGGAAAGCAGTGCTACGGTATAGGGATGAAGCGGATTAGCATAAAGTTCATCACTGTTCGTTATCTCAACGATCCTGCCGAGATACATCACGGCAACCCGGTCGCTGATATTACGTACAACGGAAAGGTCATGTGCAATGAACAGATAGGTCAGATTTAGTTCTTCACGAAGCCTCTCGAGGAGAATGATAATCTGGGCCTGGATTGAAACGTCCAGTGCCGATACCGGCTCGTCACACACGATAAAGCTGGGCCTGACCGCAAGAGCCCGAGCGATTCCAATGCGCTGTCGCTGACCGCCACTGAATTCATGCGGGTAGCGGTCTGCCATGAAAGGTTCAAGCTCAACCATCCGGAACAACTCGGCCACCTGGTCACGGTACTCCTGGCCTTTAGCCAGACCGTGAACCTTCAAAGGTTCACCGATAATCTCACCGGCAGTCATACGGGGGTCCAGAGAAGCAAACGGGTCCTGAAAAATCAACTGCATATGACGGCGCATTCGCCTCATCTGCTCACGTTTGAGTTTAGTAAGATCAGTCCCATCAAAGGAGACCTTACCCTTTAACCCGTCATAGAGCTGAAGAAGGCAGCGCCCGGTGGTGGTTTTACCACAGCCGCTCTCGCCTACCAGGCCAAGAGTTTCACCTCTCTTGATGAAGAAGGATACACCATCGACAGCCTTAACGTCTGCCACCCTCTTCTGCATGATACCGGCTGTAACAGGGAAGTACATATAAAGGTCTTGTACTTCGACAATATTGTCAGTAGTAGCATTACTCATATCGGAGAGCCCTCACTTGTTATTAGTACTTATGCAGTTTATCCTTGTCATAGAAACAAGCCCGCATATGATCCTCACCTATATCTTCGAGCTTGGGCATTTCTACCCGGCACCGGTCCATGGCGTATTCGCAACGCGGATGGAAAGCGCAACCTCCGGGTAACCGAGCGAGGTTCGGTGGCAGGCCGGTTATGACTCTTAGACTCTTTTTACTATCGCTGTCTAACCTCGGGACAGATGCCAGCAGACCAATTGAATATGGGTGTTTGGGATTGCCGTAGAATTCCTCGGTAGTTGCGGACTCTACCAGGTTCCCGGCATACATGACGTTTACTCTGTCAACGTAGCGGGCTACGACACCAAGGTTGTGTGTAATGATAATAACGGCCGTTCCCAGCCGTTCTCTCATATCTGCCATAATTTCCAGTAACTGTGCCTGTACGGTAACATCAAGTGAGGTTGTAGGCTCATCAGCAATCAGCAGTGCAGGGTCACAACTAAGCGCCATGGCAATCATGATACGCTGCTGCATACCACCGGAGAACTGGAAGGGATAATCATTAAGCCGCCGATCCGCATCAGGTATACCTACCAGCCTGAGCAACCTGATGGTCTCCTGGCGTGAAGCCTCTTTATCCATTCCCCTGTGCAGTTCCAGGGCTTCGGATATCTGCCGCTTGACGGTGAGAACCGGGTTCAGAGACGTGGTCGGTTCCTGGAAAACCATGGCAATACGGTTGCCCCTGATATGGCGCATCTCTTCCTCGGACACTTTAAGCAGGTCCTGTCCCTCGAAGAAGATTTCCCCACCTACGATGATGCCGGGCGGGTAAGGAATCAGGCGCAGGACGGAGAGTGCGCTTACACTTTTACCGCAGGCACTTTCTCCAACCAGACCGACACTCTCACCCTTCTTGACATGGTAGGTCAGACCATCAACGGCCTTAACTTCCCCTTCTTGAGTGTAGAAATAAGTACGCAGGTCCTTGATATCGAGAATTGTCTCATCAGTTGTTGTTGCCATCTTGACACTACCAACCCAAAAACCGGTCTCCCCGAGTGCAAATCCCATTACTTATGGTTCCGGAGAATTAGCAGGGATACAGATTTCTGCGCCAGACCTCCTTTATATTATACATGTTGTATCGGATTTAAACCAGACATTATACTGGCTTGCGGCCGATTTTATCACGGGTGAAGGTCTTTGTCAACCTGCCTGGATAAGCATTATAAAAAATTTGGATATATATAATCTGATTTTGTATTATCAGGGAATCATTTCACTGTAATGACCGGGTATCCGGTCTGTTTGACGATTGAAAAACCGTTCTGTTAGAATTCAGGCACCTTTTTATACCGAATGCAGTTGTYCCGYATGGACCGTTGRCGTAYTRCTCTGCGCCACTGCACSATGATATTTGTGTGAATAGAGGAGGTRAATATGGCTGTTGATTTTGAGAAGAAGGGCAGGATAGCGCTTATTACGCTGAATCGTCCCGAGGCTTTAAATGCCCTGAATGGTGATGTCCACCGTGAATTAAACCAGGCATATCARGATTTCAGRGATGATGATGACCTGTGGGTTGCCATAATAACCGGYGCCGGSGACAGGGCGTTTTCAGCCGGTGCGGATATCAAGGGGTTCCAGCCGGGAACCGGAGAAAAACCCCAAAAAGGTGACGAACCGCCCCTGCGGGCGGACACGATATGGAAACCYGTCATTGCCGCCATYCAYGGCTAYTGCCTSGGYGGSGGMCTGGARCTGGCRCTKACSTGTGATATCAGGATWGCYGCRGATAAYGCCCAGCTWGGTCARCCGGARATWAACATCGGCTTYATCGCCGGYGGCGGCGGTACYCAGAGRYTGCCYCGCTTCSTYCCSCGGGCGGTTGCCKCYGASATWCTGCTWACCGGARACCGSATAAACGCKGARSAAGCGYTGCGCTGGGGSCTSGTCASCAGGGTYGTYCCSAGRGACCAGYTKATGCCYACYGCYATGGAGATTGCGGAGACTATCTGCACCAGGGGGCCGCTTGGAGTCAGGGCAACAAAGGAAGCAATTATCCGCGGCTATGATATGACACTGGAGAACGGCCTGTACCTCGAAGCGGAGAAAGTCGCCTATATCCGGACCACGGACGACTTCATGGAAGGAGCCAGGGCTTTCGCACAAAAGAAATCGCCTGAATATAAGGGCAAGTAACTGCGACCGCTGAAAAATGTTATCGGCAGGAGCACTCTAGAGCAGTTTCGCCAGCGTAGTACCTATCTCCTGGGGCGTATCGACAACGTGCGCCCCAACCGACTTCAGGGCTTTTACCTTGCTTTCAGCGGTACCCCGGCCTCTTTCGACGATAGCACTGGCATGTGAGAACCTCATGCCGGTTGGCATACTCCGGCCGGCGATATACGCCACCAGCGGCTTGGTATACCTGCCTTCCCTGATGACCTCGGCGGCTTCCTCTTCGGCTACCGTGCCGATTTCACCGAATATGACCGCCGCCTTCGTATCATCGTCTTTTTCGAAAAGGGGCAGTACGTCAGCAAAATTAGTGCCGATAACCGGCTCGGTACCGATATGGACCGCCGTTGATATGCCAATACCTGCTCTTGCCAGGCTCCAGACAACAGTGCCGGTCTGTCCGCCGCTGCGGGACATGACGCCGGCCGGCCCCGGTAAAAAGACCTCACGGGCGAAATCAACGGATGCCCCGAGCCAGCCCACCGTTGCCTTTCCGGGAGTGAGCATACCCATGCAGCCCGGTCCAAAAAGCCGGCAACCTTTACGGCGTGCCAGGGCAATCATCTCCATGGCATCGTGCAAAGGCACCCGCTCGGCAGGAATTATAACCATCTTTATCCCGGCTTCAATCGCTTCGAAAACTGCCGGCTTAATCTGTGGTGCGGGCACAAAGGTGACACTGGCATCTATTGACCCTTGTTCCCTGACGGCTTCTCCAACATTGTTGTAGACAGGGAGACCGTGGACCTCCTGTCCACCACGACCCGGCGTAACGCCGCACAACAGTTTTGTTCCGTAATCGAGCATGTATTTGGCACGGGCGCTGCCTTCCCGTCCGGTTATGCCCTGTACCAGTACAGTGGTGGTTTCGTCAGCAAGTATCGCCATATATATCCGCTCTCCGTCTAGGCCAGTCCTGTTTTCTTGCGGTATTCATCCAGGCCAAACATATCCAGCGTTATCTTCAGACCCTTGTTGCCCGTATCCTGGCAATAGATTTCACAGGCGAGGTCCTCGATGCAGCGTCGTCCCGATTCCTCAGCGCCGGATAACAGTACCGGCAGACCGTTATCAATGTCAAAGAGGCTGCTGCCAAATTTTGCACACGCTTCAACGCAGGCGTGGTTCTGGCAACCGCGGCATTTTTCCAGGTCGATAGTAACCTTGCCTGTCCGAAACGGGAATTCAAGGGTTGCCATGCTGCCAGTCTCCTCTCAAGTACGCCGGTATTCTTCTACCAGTTCCTTAACACGTTCCGCAATAAAGTCAACGTTATATACGTAATCCCGGCCGTATATCTCGATATGCGCGGGAAGACCGCTCAGACCGTTTTCCAGTATTTCCAGCGATTCCTTTTCCTTGTTTCCGGCAATAAGGATAACCACCGGGAAGCCGGGTCTGTTCACGAGGTCTTCCCTGAGTGCCCTGACAAGGGCGTGCGCATGGTGCCACTGTTCCTGGTTGGCTACCATTGCTCCCATCAGGACAAAGGCATCAATGCCCGGCTGTGAAAAGACCAGTTTAACGACACGGTATACCTTGGAGGCGGTGGGATTTCCGCTGCTTTCCGCGTAGTTGGCCAGCTTGAGTCCGTGGCGTATCAGGGCATCAGCGCCCAGCATGGCGCCGCCACCGCCAAGTCCGTGGAAACCGACATATCCTTCCCCCGGCCCGAAACCATCGGCAAGCTGGACAAAGTAGCCGGTACCCCGGTAGTCCTCTTCTTCTACACGCCAGGCAATTCTCTCAAGCTCGGTGGGTTCACGGCCAATCTCACGAGGAAAGTCCACCTCCAGGTCCGGGTGTTTGAATACGGACGCCTGGTCAATGACAATACGGCAGTCGGCCGGCAATAACTTGCCATCTGCGGTCAGTACCAGCGGGTTTATCTCCGCGCTGCGCGCACTGTAATTCCTGAAAACCTGGTACAGGCCGTGCACCATTTCACTGAGAGGCGAAAGAAGCGGGATAGGAATATTGAACCGGGAGACAAGACCATGCACATCGTCGAGGCTTAAACCATCCAGTACGTCAATGTTTAAACTGACCACGCTATCCGGGTCTTCGGCAGCGATATCTTCGATATCAACACCGCCACGGGTACTGAACATCAGGACCGGACCTCTCACCTTGTAAGAATCGTTGACGATGATACCGGCATACATTTCCCGTTCAATATCAAGTTGTTCCTCGATAAGTACCCTGGATACCCTGGCGCCCTTGATATTCTGCCCGAGGAGTCCGGCGGCAGCTTTTTCAGCTTCGGCTGGTGTATCGGCGAACTTGATCCCTCCAGCCTTGAAGCGACCGGTTACGCCTATCTGGGCCTTGATTGCCACCGGTTTACCAATACCGGCTGCTATCTGCCGTGCTTCTTCCGGTGTCGTCGCAACGTCGCCACGGGGGACCGGTATCCCCATGTCTTTTAACAGCCTTTTCCCCTGGTATTCGAGGAGCTTTGGCATCGCTTACCTCATACTTTCTGCAACCGCCGGAACTGGCGGCGGTCTAGTTTATCCTGACCAGCTTAATTTCAAAGATAAGGTCTTTCCCTGCAAGGAAATGGTTGGCATCCAGTGTAACGGTTGTCTCGGCTACTTCGGTTATGGTAGCTTGGCCCTGCTGACCTCCCTCGTAGGCTATGCCGATCTGCATACCTACTTCCGGTTCTATCCCTTCAGGTAACTCATCCCGGTTCACTTCTATTACGAGGTCTTCATCATGTTGTCCGTAAGCCTCTGCTGCCGGTATGGTCACGGTCTTGGTCTCACCTACCTTCATCCCGTATACGGCACTCTCAAAACCAGGTATCATCTTGCCGGCTCCAATCGTGAATTGCAGAGGGTCTCTGCCTTCTGACGAATCAAATTCCGTACCGTCCTCAAGTGTCCCGGTGTAGTGTACGTCAACGGTATCTCCGTCCTTAGCGTACTGTGTGCTGCAACCGCTCATCAATAATACTCCTGTCATCAGAAGAATAACCGGTAATACCAGGAACCTGTACTTTATCACTTGCCGCCTCATTCCGTTCCCCTCCTTATCCCTGATATATCCGGTGATTAAGTAGTGGATACCGTATGCGAGTACCGTTTGAGAAAAACCAGGAATTCGGGGTAAAGCCATGTCCGGCTCTACCCCGGAGAAGTACTATATTATTATTATTATTATTGTATCCTTTTTAGATCTTCCGTGCGACCTCGTTGGCTGTCCAGATAGCGTCTTTTATCGTTCTTACCTGTGCGCAGTCGCCAATTTTATAAACCTCGGGTAATTTCCCTTCCAATTCGCTGAAAAGGGAATCGTTGGACTTCCTTTCTCCGAACCGTCTGGAAAGAATTATGGTGTCATAGGGGATGACCATCTGTCTATCGGTGTTGTCCCCCGCCCGTAATGTTATATTGCCGTCGGCAATTTCTTCCACGGTTACGTTGTAGAGTACTTCGGGATTGCTCATCCTCTGGCCTTCGGGTGTTCCCCTGACAACATTGAGGTCGGTTAGCTTCTTGACGAGGTAGAGGCGGCGTACCCCGGCGATATCACTGCCCAGAGAACCCTCCCCGGACCGGCCCAGGAGGACAACTTCCTTGCCTTCCTCGGCAAGAGCGATGGCCAGTTCAGCACCGAAGAAACCCCAGACGATTACTTTCTGTCCGATAGCACGGCGCTGTCTCAGGGCTTCACCATGTGTCAAGACGCCGAATTTACCTTCAGCCACATCGGGTATCGTGGCTGTTGAACCTGCGGCCAGGATGACGACATCCGGTTTCATCCCGATTATTTCATCGGCAGAGGCGTCCTTACAAACACGGACGTCTACCCCCAACTTGCCCATCTGGGTGGACAGGTAGCGCGTGACATTACCGAATTCACCGGTCTGAGGATTAAGGCCGAGGTTGGCGACCATGCCGCCAAGCTCACCGCTTTTTTCGAACAGCATCACCTGGTGTCCCCTGGTGGCAGCGATTCTGGCTGCTTCCATACCGGCGACACCACCGCCCAGGATGAGGACCTTTTTGGTTTTCTCCGCAGGAGTCAGCGGTATCGGGTCGTCCTGGATATCATAGTTGATGGCACATGGTCTGCCGCAACCGGCATGACATCCGATGCAAAGGCGGATATCCTCCGGCCTGCCCTCAAAGTACTTGTTGGGAGTATCCGTGTCGCAGGTGACCTGACGCCCCATGTAGATGATGTCCGCTTTACCTTCCTGCAGGAACCTTTCGGCCATATCCATATCCAGGATACTGCCAACGCCGATAATGGGGACATCAACCACTTCTTTTATTGCAGCGGCATTATCGATGAAGCATCCCCTCTCATAGTAGACCGGAATTGTGATACCGTGAGGGGAGTGTACTATCGAGCCCTGCGAGACGTCCAGGCAGTCTGCGCCGGCTTCTACCAGTGCGGGTGCGATGTACTTCTGGGCATCTGCTACCTGGATTCCATCTTCGCCGAGTAACTCATCAGCATCCATCCGGGCGAACAGTGGGTAGTCATCACCGACAGCTTCCCGCATGGCGCGAAGAATGTCGGTGGGGAGGCGAAGGCGGTTCTCCCAGTTACCGCCGTATTTATCGGTACGGTGGTTGTAGAAAGGCGAGATAAATGAACAGCAGAGAGTCGCGCCGCCGTGGGCACAGTGTAATTCCACGCAATCGATGCCGGTCTCTTTGAGAATTTTTGCTGCTGCGGCAAACTCCTGTACCTGCTGTTCAAGGTATTCAATTGTAACCTCTTCGACGGGGATGATACTGCCTGCCATCAGGTCGAACTGGCCCAGCTTGGCGTGGGTAGCACTGGGATATGGTGAAGGCGACGGGCCCTGTCCGCTCATCGGGCCGCCCTGCACAATCTGGATACCAATCTTGCAGTCATACCGGTGCATCCGTTCGGCTAACCTTTCGAAACCCTCACGTGCGGCTGGATTGAGAATGGACATCGGGATGAATGACCCCGTCATTATAAATCCCAATCCCCCCTTGGCACGTTCCTCGAACCAGCGTATTGTGAGGTCATTCACGCTCCAGTCTTCATTTCGGGGCATGTTCAGGAAGGGAGCAAAACCTATCCGGTTCTTGAGCTTCATCCCCCTGATTTCAATCGGCTCCTGTATTTTCCTGCTCATTATATGCCTCCTTGCTTTTCATTGCTGCGTGCATTGCGGGACATACTGCGACAACTTAAGATTGTATTCTCAAAGCTCCATATACCGGCACAGTCACTTCCCTGTAAATTCAGGACTGTTTCGGCGACATATACAGGTGACCAGCGTCTGTTCTTATTTATTCAGTGTGGCGGACAGGAAAACACGGGGGTTATTCCCGCAGGACCGGGTGAGTTCCACGCTCAATAGCATAGACCGCATTTTGACATCTTTACCATAGGCCTGTCAACGGTATGCCGGGTACATGGTGCTTCACGGGCAATCCGGACTCAGGCTTCAGCTTCCGCGTCGCTCTTGTTCTTCTCTGTCTTGTCCTCACCTTTTGAGAAGTCCCTCAGTTTCTCTGCAAGACTCACCAGGCGCTTCTGCACCATGTCATTTATGGAACCGGGTTCGAAGGTACCGTCTTCCATTACCCGGCCGGCTTTTACTCCCGTAAGAACTTCAATACCCTGGTCTATTGTGCTCACCGGGTAAACGTGGAACGTACCTTCCCTGATTGCGTCAACGGCTTCATCTTTAAGCATGAGGTTGCGGACATTGCTTGCCGGCATGAGTACCCCGTGTGTACCGTTGAATCCTTTTGTGCGGCACACCTCGAAGAATCCTTCTATCTTCTCGTTAATACCGCCGATTGCCTGCACCTCACCTTTCTGGTTGACCGAGCCGGTTACGGCAATATTCTGTTTGATGGGTACTCCTGATAAACGTGACAGCAGGGAATATAACTCCGTACTGGAAGCGCTGTCACCATCCACTTCTCCATAGCTTTGCTCAAAGACGAGACGGGCGGAAAGTGAAAGAGGAATATCCCCGACATACTTCTCGTGGATATACCCGTTGAGAATCATAACACCCTTGGTGTGGAGACGTCCGCCGAGTTTGGCTTCTCTTTCGATATCGACCAGTCCTTCCCGTCCGACACCAACGCTGGCCGTTATCCGGCTCGGCCGTCCGAAAGCAAAATCACCAAGGTCGTATACAGCCAGACCGTTCACCTGGCCGACAACTTCACCTTCGACGTCAATGATGACCATCCCGGTTTCTATCATCTCGTTAATCCGTTGCTGAATGAGGTTGGACCGGTACACCCTCTGTTCGAGAGCTTTATCGATATGAGCTGTCTCGATGACGGGAGTACCGTCCTCACCGGCATAAAAGTTGGCTTCGCGGACAATATCGGCAATGCTGGCAAACATTGTCGATAGCTTGTTACGGTCATCTGCCAGTCTCGAGCTATGCTCTACTATCCGGGCAAGGGCATTGCTCTTCAGGTGTCTCATTTCCTCCTCGATGCAGAGGCGGCAGAGAACGGCGGCATAGTCTTTGATGTTGGTTTCGTTTTTATCCATCTGGGTATCAAAGTCCGCCCTTATCTTGAAGAGTTCGCTGAACTGGAAGTCCTGCTGTAACAGGAGTTGATAGAACATCCGCTCCCCGATGATAATGACTTTCACATCGAGTGGAATTGGTTCCGGTTGAAGGCTTTTTACTGCCATATACCCGAGTCGCTCTCCAACATCCTCGATGATGAGCTTGTTATCGCGAAGGGTCCTTTTCAGTCCTTCCCACGACTGGAAATTGGTCAGCAGGTCTTCAATCCTGACAACCAGGTATCCGCCGCTGGCCCGGTGCAGGGAACCGCACCGTATCATTGTGAAATCCGTGGATAATGCACCGAACTGTGCCTCTTTCTCGATGCGACCGAAAAGGTTATTAAACGTCGGGTTTATATCAACAACTACCGGTGCTCCGGCCAGCTCCGAGTTGTCAACGAGCACATTAACTTCATATGATTTCAGGGCAAGTTTCCGGGCCTGTTCCTGCATTGTTGCCGTCAGCGGGTCAGTTTCCTGGGGCTTTCCATCGGTACGGAACTGCCCGAAGTTCTCGATGACGTCTTTCTTGACTTCGTCAAGATAATTGACTGCCTGGGTAAGCTCGGCATACTTAATCCTGAGTTCTTCAAACAGGTGGTTGATAGCAAACCCCGCCACTTCGTGGTCGGTATTCTCCAGTTGCTTCTGGGCGGCAGCTTCATCATCCTGTAATTCCGCAAGTGTATCTTTAAGGTCTTTGGTCAGTTCTTCCCTGGCTTTGTTCAGTTCATCCTTCTGTTCGGCATTCAGGTTCTGGTATTCCTCGTCGCTTAGTGCCTGGCCATTAGCCGCCGGTACGAGGGCCAGTCCGACCTGCGTGGCTTTCAGGAGCAGTCCTCTCTCCTTTGCCTTGTCACTCATCACGTTGAATGCTGACTCTCTTTTCCGGTTCACTTCGTCAGCTATCTCAGACCGCTGTTCTCCGTATTCCTTGCTGCTGAATGCCTGTTGTATGCTGTGCCGGCACCTGTCAATCAGCTCTTTCATGTCTTTTTGCAGGACCAGTCCGGTACCGGCAGGGACTTGCAGTGCCCGGGGACAGTATGAGTCACGGAAATTATGCACATAACACCAGTCGGGCGGGACCGGCTTCTGAGATGCCAGTGTCTTAAGATACGACTGTATTACCGTCATCTTGCCTGTTCCGGCAGGTCCGGCCACATAGATATTGAAGCCGGTTTTCTGGATACTCAGCCCGAACTTGAGAGCGTTCAGGGCCCTGTCCTGACCGATAATGGTGCCAATGGGTTTCAGGTCAGCGGTTGAATTACATTCGAACAGGATGGAGTCGCATTTTGCTCTCACCTGTTCCGCGGTTAGTTCCTGAGGTGTTACCGCAGACATCAACTACCTCCTTAACTGTAATGACTTGTTCTACTGCCTCCGATACCGGAGACCGGAAGTAATGGCTATCATAGCAAATTCAGGTGATAATTGATATAGAACCGGACGTATGAAGGCCTGGTGATATTACAGGTTTCGGTATAGAAGAAGCGAGGAGCAGCAGTATGGGACGTTTGCAGGATAAAATAGCCATGTAAATGTTAAAGGAATGGCGCTGATTTGCAAATACGCCATTCCTCACATGATTGAAGCAGACGGCGGGCTTATACTTTATATATAAGCCCGCTCTTTCCAGTTCTAGACGCTGACAACTTCCTTGACGTCGGGTACCTGTTCGCGGAGCACCCGCTCGATACCCATTTTCAGTGTTAGTGTGGACATCGGGCAGCCACCGCAGGCCCCTGTCAGCCTTACACTGACGATGCCATCCTCAACATCTACCAGTTCCACGTCTCCGCCATCTGCCTGCAGGGCGGGTCTTATCTTTTCCAGTGCTGTTTGGATATCTTCTCTCATATTTTTTATCTCCTTTTGCTTTCTCCGGTTAGACTGCAATCCGGCCGGGTTGAGCAGTCAGACCAATTAACAAGAGTATAAAACAGCAGCTACTTTTTGTATGCGACTTTCGTCTCATGCGGCTGGGGACTGATTTTATATGGAACCGATTTGAAATTACGCCGGATGTGCAGTACATTGGTAGCAATTATTTTCAGTTCCGGGAGCTGATATTGTACCAGTACCTGATTGGAGAATAGGCGGTTAGTGTCCCGGCAGTTGGTTTACGGGTATATCACACGGATTGTATGGAAGGAGGGCGATGCAGATGTCGGCGGATAAAGGGATGAAAGTAGAATCAAGTATCGGGGTGCTTGAAACAGACAGGACCGGTTCTCCGGTTGTTGTTGCAAGAATGGAGCCCGGCCGTGCCTACTCCGGTATGCTCGTACTGTTGCAGCAGGTCATCAATGAAAACAGCACGGAAGCATGGGAAGAGATAAAGCAAAGGATAGACTACATATATACCGCACTTGACCGAACTCTCGATATGCTGGAGGAAGAGACCGGATTCATTGCCGGTGTGAAGGCGCAGGTTGAGCAGGGGAAGAAGCTGCTGTTCAAGCCTAACCTGGTTGCCCCTTTATGTATTGACCCGGCCACACACGGCGAGGGTATGGGGCACACTACCTGCACCGAGTGGCCCTTTATGGCCGCCCTGATGCGTTGTTTCCATGATAAGCTGGACATTTCCTACCACCGGATGGCACTGGGAGAAGCTGCCAGCGCCACCTCACTGGTTGCCGTTTCTTTCAGTCTGAACCACGGTGAAGGTAAAAAGATTACTACCGAAGCTGTCATCGAAGGGCGCAGCGGAGACTTCTATGGAGGCTGGGGTTTCTACTTCGTGCGGAAATACCTTGACGAAGTCCATGACCCGTCACACGGGGACAATCCCATGAGCGGATACGAAGAAAGTGTTTCAGGGGATTATTTATCACCGGGCAGGGCAGGTGACAGACTGATGGTCTATGACCTGAACCGCCTGTATGATGATAGTTCGAAGGGAAGAGTAGTGCCTGTACCGGATGGGGCAAACTTTACAGAGATAACACTGCACAAGGTTATTGTCGGTGGCGACCCGGCGGATACGGAGGATATGAAGGACTATCCAGGGTGCGTACTCGTTAATGTACCCAGGCTCAAGATACATGCTCAGGACATGCTCACAAATGCGGTAAAAAACCTGGGGATAGGTCTTTATCCGCAGGAAGCCCCCCGAAAAGATGCTTCCGGTAATGCTCGGTGGCTCTATGGCTCGCCGGACCCTGTTC
>DUES01000185.1 GCA_011192055.1 Dehalococcoidia bacterium | reverse complement strand
CAGTGTGACGAATGTCACATAACGGTCAACATTGACACCACTGTCAATAAAGAGTAGAATATGCGCAAAGCCTGTTTGGGTGCATAATTTGAAACTGCTTGTTATTGGATGTGGACAATGTGGCGGCCGGGTTGCCGATGAGTTTGCCCGCCGTGAGCGAAGGGCCCGTGAACAACGTGGCCTGTCAATCGTTACGGATACCATAGCTGTAAATACCGATATAGCCGACCTGTCCGGACTTACCTTCATTAAGACCGACCAGCAACACCGAATCCTTCTCGGGAGCCGCAAATCAGGTGGGCATGGTGTTGGTAAAATCAATGAAATCGGCGCTGAAATAGCTAAGGAAGAAGGCGACCGGGTACTGGAATCCATTGAAAACGCACAACAGCGTGCAAGGGCGGATGCCTTCCTGCTGATTGCGGGTGCCGCCGGAGGGACCGGTTCCGGTTCAATTGCAGAACTGACCCAGCAGGTTAAAGAACGCTATTCCAATAATCCGGTATACACTCTCGTTGTCCTTCCATTCCGTTACGAAGAACTGACCGAAGAAAGAGTTATTTATAACGTAGGGACATGCCTGAAGTCGGTTTACCTGGTGGCTGATGCCGTATTCCTGGTGGACAACCAGAGGTACATAGCTGATGGCGAGTCAATCAAGAGTAACCTTACCAGGATAAATACCCGCGTAGTTGGGCCATTTTATAACCTGCTGTGTGCCGGTGAAGAAAAGGAACCCAGGCATATCGGGTCGCGTGTCGTGGATGCTGGTGATATTAACCAGACGCTTTCCGGGTGGACTGTCATTGGGCACGGAAAGGCTCCTGTGTCGCGTGGTCGTTTCCCGCTGGGTGGAAAATTCGACTTCAGAAACAAGGTAGTTGAAAACGAGAAAGGGCTCCATGCAATGAACCAGGCTATTTCTGCCCTCTCTCTCAAGTGCAGACCGGAAGATGCCAGGAAAGCCCTCTATCTCCTGACGGCACCTCCCCAGGAAATGAGCATGAACCTGATAACGGACCTCTCAATGTCACTGCGCAGTGTTGCGACAGAAGCCCTTATACGCAGTGGTGATTACCCGAGAGGACGGGATACAATAGATGTCACCGTCATCCTGTCCGAGCTAACCAACTCCGGCAGGATATCCGACTACTTCAGTAAGGCAATACGGTATATCTACCTCAAGAAGCACCGGCGAGGAGAACTCAAAGAAGGCCGGGAAGGGTTTGATGAAGCCCTTCGCGATATACCGCTGCTGTTATAGGCCGGATACAGTCGTATACCGTTATTCAATTCTCCCGCCGGGTATAGTTACACTTTTACGGTTTTTCGCCCTGGAAAATACCCCAGGCCTGTGCGCGGGCTTCGGTACACTGCTGCCATGCCTGGTCTACCGCTTCGCTGCGAGCTTGAAGTGCTTCTGCAATCGCCTTGCTGTGTTCCTCTTTGACCTTATCAAGCGCCTTCTTGTATTCTTCTTCAGCCTGTCGTTCTGCTTGTTCCTTGTTCTTCGTAGCCTTTTCCAGCGCTTTCTCGTAGGTTTCGCTGGAACGGCGTTCCGCAGCTTTGAAGGCTTTCTCCATTTGCTGCTCTTGCTTTTTGTATCCTTTGGATACTTCCTTCTGGGCTTGACGATACATTGTGTAGGCATTTTCTGCCTGGCTGAGAAGCTCCGCAATGTATTTGCCGGCCAGTTCAGGGGTTTCGGCGGTTTCCGTTGAGATCCCCTGCGGCTGATTGGTGGCAGTCTGCTCCTGTTTTTCCATCAGGTAGTCCCCCTCTGTATATATACACTACTAATTTACCATGTCACCTTACGGTGATGCTAATCTTTACTGCTTGTACGTGTGGTTCTTCATTCCGTCAGATTGTGGTTAGAGTTACAGGACTGTCAGGTGGTCTCTTCTTCCGTTTCATCTTCGGACACCCGTGAGCGGTCTGCCTCATACATCCTGGTCAAAGACTCCATCCGGTCCTCAATACTGAAACGATCGGAGCGTTTCAGTTCGCTCTTTTTCGGTGGCGGCTCTACAATATCCCCGACCGGCTCATCGGCAGTACCCTTAGACTCACCTGTACCGGGAACTGCGCTGTCATCTATTTCAGTCTCAGCATTATCCGGACCGGTCGTTTCAATGTCTTCACTGATGTCCTGCACGATATTCTTTTGCGTAATCCTGGTAGTTTCTCTGGAAGTGTCAAGAAGTTGCTCAAATACCCGTATCCAGGCTTCGGCCGATTTTTCAGCGCCTTTCTTTGATGCCTCGGTTGCTTCTCTGGCTGCCTGTAACGACGCTTCAGCAGCACTGCTGGCGGACTTACTCACCTCTTCCGCCCGGCGAATGGCTTCCTGGGACGCCCGGGCTGAAATTTCAGCAGCCTGCTGTGCTGATTCGCTGGCCTTGCGTGCCACCTCCATAGATTCCCGTGACGCTGCCACCCATGCCGATACCGTATCAATAGCATACTGGCTGATTTCCTCGGCTCTTTCGATAGTCTTTTGAGATGCCTGTTTCGATTCTTCAACGGCTTCCCAAACCTTGCTGGCTATTTCCTCAGCCTTGTTTAGTGCTGCCTGTGAAGCCCTGGTTGCTTCCTGTGCCGCAGACTCGGCAGCCTGTATCGTTTCTGCTGCCCTGTCCAGGACTTCTTGTGATGTCCGTTTCGAATCCAGTACCGCAGCATTGGCAGTTCGGGTTGTTGATTCAGCCTTTGCTATCGCTTCCTGTGCAGCTTTTCTGGATTCCAGCATGGCCGCATCGGCTGATTGTGTGGTTTCTTCAGCTCTGGTGACGGCCTCCTGTGACATTTTCCTTGATTCTTCGACCGTTTCTTCTGCCAGCTGCACCAGTTCATCAGCTTTGCTTACCAGGTCCCGTGATGCCTTGCTTGTTTCCATGAGGGTTTCACTGGAGGACCTGGCAGCTTCTTCCGCACGTGCTATTGCCTGTTCAAAGCTCTCTGGATTTGTAACAGTGGCTTGCTCAGCGGATTTTGCTAGTTTCTCTGCTTTACGTACCGCGTCCCGTGATGCCTTGGTGGCTTTATCAATGGTGGACCGGGCAGACTTGCTGACTTCCTCAATACTCTGCAGGGCATCCCTGGAAGTATCAGTCGCCTGTTCGGCCATCTCGTTTATTGAAAAGCTTAGCTCCTCAATCCTGTCCGTCGCGTCCTGAGAAGATTTCGAAGCTTCTTCTGCAGCCTGTCTTGCCAGGTTTACTGCTTCCTCGGCTTTTTGGCTGATTTCCCGCGATGTCTGCTGGGAGCTTCGAGCTTCCTCAATTGCTGTTTCAAAGGCAGCCGCTGATGCTTTGAAGTCTTCCTGTGCTGTTGTACTGAGGTTTTCAGCCTGTTGAACCGCTTCGCGGGATGCACGTGTTGCCAGTTCGGCAGCTTCCCCTGTTTGCCTGCTTATTTCTTCAGCCCTGGCAAACATCTTTTGAGAAACGCGCGCCGATTCCTCGGCAGCCTTTTTAGCAAGCTGACCTAGCTGGTCAGCCTTGGCTACTGCCTCTTCGAAACTGAAAACAGGCTCTTCCTGACCATCGGACGATGATGCAGCAGGTGTGTCCTCCGGTCTGGTGTCAGATGCATTTACTTGCTTATCGGTCATAATTGAATACTCTTGCATATTCTAGAACAGGTTGGCTACTTTATCAACCCGTAAGTATTAAAGTATTACAGTAATATTTTCCTGTACAGGTATTTATTTCTTCTGCAAAAAGCGCTACAATGCTTTCACATATTAACCAACACCAGAGAATTGAATGGAGCGGTATTTAAAAAGGGACTGTTTACAATTGTATATGGCATCAGTGAGTTACCAATACTGCGGGATTACGGGATAATACCGGGATATTTCCCGGGGAATACGCCGGTAAATCTGATAGAGACTGAATAATAGAAGACGGCGAAACTGGTGAGTCATGCGTATTGCATCCAGTTTCGCCGTCACAATCAAGCCCAACAGGTTGAGGCGAGTAGGGGCTGTGACTGCCAGTCTCCGGTTCGTTCAACAGCCGGATATTATCACGAAGCCTTCTTTTTCTTTACGGGCGGGAGGATCCCCACTTTCTTCGAACTGTGGTCTCTGCCCAGGCTGAAATTCAGCCAGGAAGGGGTATCCCATAGCTCCCAGTTGCACGGAGGCACTATATTTTCGCCTATCTGGTCCTCTTCACCGTAAGGCTTCAGCCTTTCATAGGCTTTTACCCATACGCATTTCTTTTCATTCGGGTAAACTTCGCACCAGCCGTCATAACTGCCGCCACAGGGCGCGTTTCTCTGGTTCTTGGGACACTGCGACATAGGACAGAGATATGCGACGTCGGTCAATGCACAGTCACCACAATTCATGCACCCGAACAGGGCCACTTTTGCCAGGTGTTCAAAATACCCGAAGCCCTTTTTCATCCTCGGTGAGGAATCTATCGCGGGAGCAATCAATCTGAAAGCCTTTAGTATTATACTGTTTGGATTAAAGAGCACCTTGTGCGCAAGCCGGGAGAACCGGTATATCATGGGCACACGAGGTTTCAATGGTCTGGGTGACGGCTCAATTGTGTTAAGGCCGGATTTACTGTCACGCTTGAAGAAGTAGAAACCGTCCTTTAACGGATAATCAAACTCAGCGACCAGTTCTTTCCAGTTGGCTGCCAGTTCGTCACCCTTGCTGATTATGTACTCAACATTCTTGTAGGTTACATTACCGCCGATATGGGCACCGGCACAGCCCATTCCCCTGGCAATGGCGTACATTTTTGCTGCCCTGAGAAGTCGGGCAGAACGACCTTTGTCTTCCGCCTTTGCTTCTTCCGTCAACTCGTTAACGAGTTTATCCGTGACCACACAACCGGGAATACCGTTTGAGTTCATCAGCCGTGCAGCACCCAGTGGTAAAACGTAAATATTAGCCAGTACCGGCATGTCATAACCGTTGGTCTTGAGCCATGTAAGCAGCTCATGAAGCTTCCTGGCGTCGTACCCGACCTGCGGGATAATGAAGTTGGCACCGGCAGCTATTTTCTTCTTGAGTTTGTAGTACTGGCCCATCTGCTCGGCTTCGGTCTTCTTAAACGGAGAGACACAGGCACCGGCAAAGAAGTCCGTGGGTGCCAGGGTCCTCTTTTTACGCATGACCTGGTGTTCCAGTCCGTTGTTTAACACTTCAATCAACTGCAGGACATTTATCGGGTCCAGGTCAAATACGGGTTTGGACCTTCCCATGAATGCTTCATTCGCGGGAAAATCACCGGTCAGAATGAGCAGGTTCCTTACCTGTGAAGCGGTTAAACCGTGGAGTACACTCTCGATTTCACTCCTGTTTTTATCACGTGAAGCGAGGTGAACCAGGGGCTCAATACCCAGTTTCTTGATTTCGGTACAAAGCATCCCCGTAGAGAGTGCCGGATTTCCACCGGGGTTATCGGTAACGCTTATCCCGTGGATTTTACCGCTTTTTGCTGCTTTGCGGGCGTTATTTATCAGTTCATCCTGCTGGAGTTCCAGCGCACCCCTGCCGGGAATCTGCTCCCAGGTGACGCAGAACGTTTCCGGGTCCAGGATGGCTTCGCGAAGCTTATTCGCTCTCTGCCTGATACGGCTGTTCACCCTTTCCCTGATTCTGACGGGTTCCAGCAGACGGGTAACTGGAATGGAATCATTACCGGAAATGGCGACATAGTTATCGGCATCCATCACCATTCCCTCTTCTTTTCGCCAGCCTTTTGAAGCGTGCTGGTCAGAGTCGATATCCACGACCAGCAGGGGAATATTCTTGGTCAGCCAGCCCTCCCGCAGTTCGCTATGGAGTTTGAAAGCCTCTCCCCTCGGTTCCATGTACCCCAGGATAATGGCATCCGGGGTATCTTTCTTTGCTTTGTCGAGACCTTCGTCTCCGCTGGAAGTGAGACTGACATCGTACGAACTATCATCCAGGGATTCTTTCGCTTTCTCCAGAAACTCCGACTCACTTCCAATGACAAGTATCTTTGGTTTTCCGTTTCCACCGTTCTCAGCCATGCTAATCCTTCAGCCTCCGTGCTTTACTACCCCACGAGTAGCTCTTCAATACTATTGATGCGCTCCAGTGTCTTTTCCATCTGTTCCGAAGCCTCAACAAGTCCCATTGGTTCTCCTGAGGCACGACGGATAATTTTATGCAGCGCGCTTATCATCTCTCTGGTATCAACCGGCCTTGACGTGTAGTCCTCCGCATTCATGAGCAGTCCTTCATGTCTTGTCCAGCCTTTGCGGGCGTGGTCTCTTGGGTGTACATCCACAATCAGTAGCGGGATGTCATTCGTAGAGGTGTTACTGCGTAGCTCCAGATGTGTTGCGAAAGAAGTCCCCCGGGGCTCAAGGTAACCGAGTACAATAGCATCCGGGTGTTTTTTTGCAGCGAGGCTTATGCCGGTACGTATTGTGGTAGCAATATCTACCTCAAAATGTGTCTCCAGCGCTTCCCTGGTGGCATTAATAAAACCTGGTTCGCTGTCTATTATCAGGACCTTGTTTTTGCCTTCCATTGCTCCTCCATCGGACAGTTTTTGTGCAAACTTGTGCATTGCTGCCTTAAATTACGTCTGTTACCTTGACCCTGGCGAGAGTTCTTTCGATGACTTCGCCGAGTTCCTCAGGGGTTAGTGGCTGGCAAAGGTACTCCTCTGCGTCCATCAGAATTCCCTCATTTTTTCGCCATCCCCTGGCTGCCTGTTCTTCGGGGGCAACATCAACAACCACCTGGGGAATATCAGCAGTATCATCATTTTCTTTGAGCAGTACGTGTACTTTAAAAGATGTCCCCCGTGGTTCCATGTATCCGAGAACGATAACTTCCGGGCGCTCAGCCAGTACTTTCATCATGGCTTCTTTCTGCTCTGAAGCCGTGATATACTCCCATGTTGAGAACCTGGCAGCGTCCCGGACCGTACTGGCCAGTTCTAATCCATTGTCGATCACAAGAACTTTGCCCTCACTCTGCATTATGTGACCTCCTTGCTTATGCTTCAGTATCATTCTAAGGTTGCAGGGTGTTTTCAATAAGCGCCACATAGCGTCCCGGAGGATGCTACAATGCGTACGTAATTTGACGGATGCAGTACATACAGGTATGGTATAATCAGGTTATAAACATGGAAAAAATAACTGTATTTATTGCTGAAGACCATGCGGTGGTCAGAGAAGGACTCGGAGAGCTTATCGCCCGCGAGTCTGACATGGAAGTTGTCGGTGAAGCCGGCGATGGCGAAGAGACTGTGCGCCTGGTGCTTGATTTAAAGCCGGATATTGTCCTGATGGATATTGCCATGCCCGGTCTGAGCGGAATAGAAGCGACCCGCAAAATCAAGGAAGTACTTCCCCGGACATGTGTCCTGGTGCTTTCCGCTTACGATAATCCTGAATTCGTATCGGCGGTGATTGAGGCTAAGGCAGCGGGCTACCTCCTCAAAAATGTTCGGGGTAAGGAACTGGTAAACGCAATTCGTACCACTCACGCAGGTGAATCTGTGCTGCATCCGGATATAGCAAAAGTAGTATTTTCAAGGCTGCGGCCACCGGAGAGCAAACCACCCCAGGAAAAACCTGACTTGCTGAGTGAGCGGGAATTGCAGGTACTTCAGCAAGGTGCTGAGGGACTGAGTAATAAACAGATTGCCGTTGCCCTGACTATCGGTCCCCGGACGGTTCAGACACATTGGCGTAACATCTTCGATAAACTTGGTGTTTATTCTCGGACAGAGGCGATTGTCCATTGTCTGCGAAAAGGTTGGCTTACACTGGATTCAGAGGAAAGCAGGCAGGATTGAAGCACCTCACGGTGCTGTTGCGCAACCCTCATTTCTGGCTGCTGCTTGTTTACTTTTTTCTCTGTATAGTCCTTCATTATGCAGAATTCCTGCCGTTTATCAAGGTAAGTGTCAGTTCTCTCATCGGACTGGAAAGACATAGTGTAGAGAGAATCCTGTTCCTGGCTTTGATTGCCCTTGGAGGGTTTGCTTTTGGTCTGCGCGGCGGGCTGATTTACCTTGGGCTTGCCTTTATTGCCATGCTGCCCCGCATAATCTTAATCTCCTCTTATGCTGCAGATGCTCTTTTTGAGACTATCATCATCGTGGTCATCGGTGGAGGTATTGTCTGGTGGATAGAGTCCCGCAGGCGGGAGGTAGGACGGAGAGAGCAGGCCCTGCTCAAACTGGAGGCTGTGAGAAGGGAATTACAGTCCTATATTCAGACAATCAGACAAAACGAGAAACGCCTTTCTGTCCTTCACTCGGTTACTACTGCGGTGAATCAGTCGACCAGCCTGGCAGAGGTGCTTGAGACTGCCGTAGACCGGGTCAGGGAAGCCGTAAACGCAGACGGCCTGATAATTTTCTTACTTGAAGAGGAAACGAACGAGCTGGTGATAAAGGCCCACCAGGGTATTTCGGACAGATTTGCCAGCCAGGTAAATCGACTGAAGATAGGAGAAGGTTTCAACGGATGGGTAGCCGAGACCGGTGAACCGGCACTGATTAAGGATTCATCCAGTGACCCGAGACTCAGCAGGGAAGTAGTACGGGAAGAGGGCACGGTATCACAATACATAGTACCGCTTAAATCAAAGGACAGGGTTGTCGGAACACTATGTGCGGTGGCTTATTCGGAGAGGCAGTTCATGCGGGAAGAACAGCAACTGCTTATGCTTATCGGTACGGAGCTGGGAGTTGCCGTGGAAAAAGCTGCACTGGGAGAAGAGTCAAAACAGGCCGGGGAACGGTACCGTGAACTGTTTGAGAAAGCCCACGATGCAATATGGGTACAGGATTCGCGGGGTAATATCCAGGCGGCAAACCAGGCAGTTGCAGACTATACCGGTTATAGTATAGAAGAGTTATTAGGAACGCCGGTTACTGTACTCCTTCGGCCCGAAGGTCTCGAACTGGCCAGGGATATCCGCAGAAAACTGTTAACCGGTGAGAATGTCAAGCAGCCATATGAACAGACTGTAAAGAGGAAAGACGGCAGCCTGGCAACCATAATGCTGACCACATCGCTGATAGGTGAAGAAGGCAGCCCTCCTGTTTTCCAGCATATCTCACGTGATGTTACCCGGGAGAAACTTCTCCAGAAAAACCTCCATTTATACGCACGGCAGATAACCAGGGCGCATGAAGAAGAGCGGAAGCGTATCGCCAGGGAACTGCACGATGATTCCATCCAGGCATTATCCGTTCTGTCCCGCCATGTGGATGACCTGATTACCAGTAAAAGGGATGGTGTACGGATGAAAGAAAGGCTGGGACAGGTCCGCAAGGAAGTGGATGGTATTCTCAGCAGGATACGCCGCTACACGCAGGACCTTCGTCCGCCTACTCTTGATTATCTCGGTTTGTTGCCGGCGCTGCGGGAACTTGTATCCAAGCTTGAGTTGCAGAGTGGTATCAGTTCCGCAATGTCTGTAACCGGTGACGAACATCACTTCGCCCCGGAAGATGAACTCATGATTTATCGCCTGGTGCAGGAAAGCCTGAATAATGTGTGGCGGCATTCACAGGCAAAAAAGGTAAACGTGACAATTACGTTTGGTGAGGACAAGACCAGTGTTGAGATCAGGGATGATGGCGTTGGGTTCGAAATGGAAGAAGACATGAAGTTCGTTCAGGCCGGTAAGATCGGGCTGGCCGGAATGCAGGAACGGGCTGACCTACTGGGCGGTGTTCTCTATATCTATTCAAGACCGGGCGAGGGGACCAGGGTAGTACTCGAAGTGCCAAGCAAACGATGGACTGCGTAGTACTGCACATAACGTACAATAGGCTGTTTCTCAGCAGCAACCGGTGCCCTGGGCATAGTCGGAGCCCTGATTCTTACCGGCTTTTATCAGGGCCAGGCATACGAATACTCCCAGGCAACCGGCAGCAGTTCCCGCAAGAAACGTTGCCTGCGGTCCCCAGATACTCCAGATAAGGCCACCAAGGGCTGAMCCGGYAATTACGCCCGTATTTTCACACAAGCCCCCATAGACTCCCATAACCGTACTCTGGCGCTGGAGCGGTACAGATTCCGAAAGCATRCCAAGTGCTGCCGGACTGAACATAGCCATCCCGAGACTGCGAAGTACCACGAACATGGTTAACGACAAAAAGGTAGTRGAATACCCCGTTCCTGCCAGGGCTCCGGCTGAAACCAGCAGACCCAGTACCATAAATGTCTTTTTACCGATACGGTCAGCAAGTATTCCCATTGGTATTCCCAGCACCACGGTGGTAATACCACCAATGGTAAAGAGAATACCTACCTCGGTGGCGGACAACCCGACTACCTGGCTGGCCAGGAGAGGAAGGAAGGCCATATAGATACCCAGTCCCACGTATTGAAGAGCCGCAACGGTGCATTGGGATACAAGAGGACGGTAGATAGAGGCAGCAATCCTGGCGGATAGTGTCTTTGCAGTACCGACGGGCTTAATAGTGGGTATAGTGTCTCCACGAGGGGTATTTTTCAGCCCCAGAAATACCAGCAGACTGCCTAAAAGTCCGATTCCCAACGAGGTGTAGAAGACTGCGTTGTAACCCCAGGTATCGGCAATAAAGCCGCTGGGAAGAGCACCGATACTCCTGGAGGCGGAAAGCATTACGGCGATGATGGCCATAAAAGTGGCTTTCCGCATTGTCGGTGCTATGGCTCCGATATATCCCCGGCCGGGACCGAATAATGCCGAACGGAGTATACCCCAGACAAAGAAAATACAAAATAGTACCGGGATACTTTTAGCGAATGAAAAGCAGAGTACCATCAAGCCGGAAATGGCTGTCCCCATGACAAGGGGGAGTTTCAGCCCTATCTTATCCGCAACCCAGCCCCAGGAGCTTTCACCGAGCATCATTCCTGCCATGGCTATTGAGAACATGAGGCCCAGCATTTCCGGTGAAACATCGATAGAGGTCAGGTAAAGTGGCAGGACAGGTGAAATTATGCTCATGGCAAGGACACCGAGTGCCATGATTGTGACTACCGTTACCAGTTCTCTGCTGAAAATATCCTTCAATTCAAAAGACCACTCGTTACATTATACAGAATGCAGGGCACCTGTGTTTTGCTTTGGCGATATGAAGCACCGGTATCTACGGTAAAAGTACAGAGATACGGAATATAGATGCAACCGGATTGAAATATTGAGAGCGGTCAGTCGGATTGGTTGTCCGGGAAGAGTATCAGGTTGCCAGTCGGGAGTGTAACAGGTACCTCATCTCCCGGTAAGAAGGAAGCAAGTGATGAAGGGACATCCATGATTAGTTGTACCGCTTCCGTGTTATTATCAATATTCACCCGGTAGCGGACAACTGCACCGAGGTAGGTGATGTCCTGTACGATTGCATGAATGTGTGACGATATTTGGTTATCTACTGCTATTCTCTCAGGTCTGATGGCGCATGTGACACTGGCATCTTCCGGCCACTCACCGGATGGCAAGGGGAATTCCATGCCCAGCATCTGGAGTTTGCCATCCTTTATCGAACCCGGAATAAAGTTTACCTTTCCTATGAAATCTGCTACAAAACGTGTCGAAGGGTGCTCGTAGATTTCCCGTGATGTCCCCATCTGTTCGATAGCCCCATAATTCATGACAGCAATCCTGTCGGCGATACTCATCGCTTCTTCCTGGTCATGTGTAACGTAGACAGTGGTTATACTCAGCGCCTGCTGTATTCTTCTTATCTCACTACGCATATCGGTACGAAGTCGTGCGTCAAGGTTTGAAAGCGGTTCATCCAGCAGCAGCAGGGATGGCTCGATAATGAGCGCACGTGCCAGGGCTACTCTTTGCTGTTCTCCCCCGGATAGTTCGTGTATTGAGCGTTTTTCATATCCACTCATCTGCACCATTTCGAGGATTTTACCAACACTGGAATGTATCCGGGATTTTGACCAGCCGCGGCGCTTCAGTCCGTAGGCAACGTTGTCGTAGACAGGCAAATGGGGGAAAAGGGCGTAGTCCTGGAAGACCATGCCGATATTACGCTGCTGGGGCGGTACACGGGTAATATCTTGCCCGCCAAGAAGGACACTGCCTTCATCCGGTTCAAGGAAACCGCTGATAATATTGAGCATCGTTGTCTTGCCGCAACCGGACGGTCCGAGCAGACAGCAGAGCTCACCTTTGTTCACGGTAAGCGAGGTATTCCGGACTATTTCCTGGTTATCGAAGGACTTGTGCAGGTGCAACAGTTCGAGGTCAGCTATGGAGATGTCCGCGCTGCCAGTGCTCTGCGGAACCATGACTGCATCACCTCCCTCCGGCTGATTATATAGATGGCCAGCATTCCCAGAGATGCCAGGAGCAGCATTACCATTGAAAGCGCTGCGGCATCACCTATATCTCCCCGGTAGATGGCTTCAAATACATCGACCGAAAGTACCTTGTTACCGGGATTAATGACAAAAATAATGGCGCCAACCGTCTGTACCGTTGCCACAAAAGCATACAGGGCGCTGACCAGCAGTGCCGGCCGTGCCAGCGGCAGGATTATGTGCCGGAAAGTGGTTATTCCGGATGCTCCAAGACCGGCAGAAGCGTCTTCAATTGAACGGCTCTGCTGTAACAGTACACTCGCTCCGGAGCGTAACCCAAGTGGCAGTTCCCGGATAACGGTTACTGCAATAATAATAAACCAGGTACCCGTTAACAGGAGTGGTGCCCGGTTAAAGGCCAGAATATAGCCCACCCCCATGAGTGTTCCGGGAATGGCAAACGGCAGTGTAGTAAGCAGGTCAATGATTTTCCTGCCCCGGAACTCAATCCTGGTTACCAGGTAGGCGATAATAATACCCAGCAGACTCATTACGATGCTGGTTACCGTGGCGAAGATTACGGTATTCATAATGCTGTTCCAGCCGCGTTGTGGCAGTATCAGAAAATGTTCCAGGGTCAGGGAATAGTTGGCACCAAGGTGCTTTGTAAATGCAGCCAGGAAAACTGAAGCAAGCAGCATAAGGACAACGGTACTGAACAGCAGGCTTATGCCCCAGAGTGTTGCTTTTACCTTTCGATTTAGTCCCAGTACTTTGCGATGCCCCTGTATTTGTAACCTTATATTACTGCCTCCTGACTGGATACGTGAGTAGAACCAGAATACCGCAAGGCAGAAGACCAGGAGAATCACGTTCAGGGTGGATGCCATTTCCATGTTATATGTACCGATAAGCTGCGTGTAGGAGGCGGAAGCCAGCGTGTCAAACCTGCCACCGAGTGTCAGCGGTGTTCCAAAATCTGCCATGGAACGAAGGAATACCAGCAGCATGGCTGCAAATATACCCGGACGAAGAAGCGGTAATGTAACCGTCCTGAGTACCTGGAACTCACTTGCCCCTAGATTGCGGGCGGCGTCTTCAACCCGCCTGTCAATACCTGCAAGCACGGCAGAAATCAGGAGAAAGGCAATTGTTGTGAAATCCAGTGTCTGGATAATTACCACGCTCTTCCAGCTATAGATATCCCAGTCCAGTCCGAGTAACTGGTATGTAATCAATCCGTTGCGCCCGAAAAGGAAAATGTATGAGAGCGTGGACACAAAGCCGGGAATAATCATCGGCAAAATGGCTGCTGCAGTAAACAGTCGCCGCAGGGGCAGCATTGTCTTGAATACCGTAAGCGAAATAACCAGTCCCAGGAATGTGGAACAGGAAGCCGAACCAAGAGCTACCAGTACACTGCCCCATATCGTACCGGCGGTCCGTGGATTACTGAATGCTGAAATGAAGTTATCAAGTCCTATCCGGCCGTCCACATTCAGACTTTTAAAGAGAACGCTGAATGTGGGATAGGCCACAAAAAGCACCAGCAGCAATAGTATAATTGACGGTAGCAGGTACTTACGCCAGTTCATGTTTATATTGTCACGGTACACTGCATTCTATTGATACTGTGGAAAGCGACGGTTGAATTCGGCAATAACCCGTTCTCTTTCAGTACCCCATTTAAGGTGGTCATAGGCAACCAGGTTAAGTTCACTGAGTTTAGGCACACCCTCGATGGTTTCAACATTCGTGGTAGGAACGCGCGGGCTGGCCTGCATCAGGACTTGCTGGCCTTCAGGAGACAGACACCAATCGATGAATTTCTGTGCATTCGCGGGGTGTTTTGCGCCCTTAACAATGGCAACCGGTGAAGGCCAGGCCAGGACACCGTCTCCGGGGAATACCCCGGTTAACGGGGCATCCGGGTTATTTATCAGTGAGTTGTGCGGGTCCGGGACAATTCCGATTGTGAATTCACCGGCAAGGGCTTTGTTGGCCGGAGCAGAGCCACTCTTCTCAAGAAATGGTATATTTTCATACATATCTTCAAGGAAGTCCCAGCCTTTGTCCTCGCCCATAACCTGGAGAATGCCGGATACCGTGGTGTAGGCGGTGCCGGAACTATTTGGATTGGACGCCATAAGCTCGTCTTTATAGTCGGGACTGGAAAGGTCGGACCATGTTTCAGGTACGTCAAGCCCTTTATCGGCGAGGCGGTTGTTATTAACCAGGAACCCTACAACTACCAGTGAGACGCCGGTCCAGTAACCATCAGCGTCACGGAAGGCCGGATTTACACTTTCAGCATTGGGGGATGAATAGGCAGATATAAGGTTTTCTTCTTTGGCCTGAATAAAGGCGTCAGAACCTCCGCCGAACCAGATATCGGTCCGGGGATTGTCTTTTTCCGCGCGCAGCCGTGTCAGTACCTCACCGGAAGACATGGTCAGTAACTCTATTTTTATTCCGGTAGCTTTTTCAAATTCCTCAGCAATAATATCGGGGCCTCCGTAGGCTACATACATACTCAGGACCTTTTCCCCGGCAGTATCCTGAGAGCATGCAGTTACGGGTAACAGTGCTATCAAAACAAGTACTGTGAGTGCTATTTTTTGGAGGCGTATCACGTTATGATTCATGTGTTCTTGTCTCCTCTATATTCTGTCCACGTCCAGATACCGGTCGGCTCAGGTATGGGGTAGTACAATCATTTTGTCCCCCTTTCCTGCTCCGTATACCGCATATCCGGTTTCGTACACAGGTAATCAAGGAGAAGTCTTCGCGTTGACAGCGCTTCCTCGCAGTCATCCAGTTCAATGGTCCACCATGTGCAGGCAGTCAACAGCAGCCGGTCGATTACCGGACCAAGTACGGACATATCTTCGGGCGGATAGTGGCGGTCCGTTTCTTTCTCATAGACGTGGGCTTCCACCACGCGGTCGGAAATACTATCCAGAAACTCCACCGTTGTGATTTCACCATTGACCACTCGCCGGCTGGAGACTGCATGGCCGATATCAAAGGTTATCATCGCTCCGGACTCTTCTGCCCACCGGAGCAGCAGTTCCGGGTTGCTGGCAGGGCCGCGTCTCAGATTTTCCAGGCAGACGGTAACACCCTTTGCCCTGCCATAGTCGACCAGCCGTGCAAGGTTATCTACTGCTGCTGCGAAGTCTATATCGTCGTTTACGTCAAGGCCGATGTGTACTGTGATAAACGGTTCACCGAGGTTACGTATTGTATCCACTGCTGAGAGGTGTACCTGCATTGCCCGTCTACGTTTCTCCCGGTCACCATGCCCGATTTCATATCCCGGGAAAAAAGCATGGTGACGGGTTAGTAACCCGGTATCAAGATATGGACGTAATTGCTCTGAGACCAGTCCCAACTGCGC
>DUES01000184.1 GCA_011192055.1 Dehalococcoidia bacterium | reverse complement strand
CGGATACGGCAATATTCCCATCCGTAAATACCGAAACCGGTTATGGCTGGGACAGCAAGGTCAAAATGACCGTACCGATATTTACCGGTGCCCTTGGCTCTACCGAGATAGCCAGAAAGAACTGGGACCATTTTGCCGTTGGTGCTGCAATAAGCGGGATTACACTGGTATGCGGTGAGAATGTATGCGGTATCGATCCGCAACTGGAGCTTGACGGAGACGGTAAGATAGCACTGGCGCCGGATATGGACCGCAGAATTGAAACGTACCGCCGCTACCATCGCGGATACGGTGAGATCCTGGTCCAGATGAATGTAGAAGATACCAGGCTGGGTGTTGCCGAATATGTCAGGTCAAAGCACGGGCTTGACAGTATTGAGCTAAAGTGGGGACAGGGTGCCAAGTGTATCGGTGGTGAAATAAAGGTCAACAGCCTGGAGCGTGCTCTTGAACTGCAAAGGCGCGGTTATATTGTTACTCCTGACCCGTCACACCCGATAAACCAGGCAGCATACAAAGACGGCTCTTTGAAAGAGTTTGAGCGCCACAGTCGGCTTGGTTTCATCAATGAAGAGGTCTTCTGTGATGAGGTACAACGGCTGAGAGACCTTGGTTTCAAGAGAATAACCTTGAAAACAGGTGCCTACAGCCTGCGTGAACTGGCGATGGCCATCAAGTGGAGCTCCAAGGCACATATCGACCTTCTCACGATTGACGGTGCTTCCGGCGGCACCGGTATGAGCCCGTGGCGCATGATGGAGGAATGGGGCGTGCCCAGTCTGTATCTGCACTCGGCAGCTTATGAATTTGCCGAAAAACTTGCTATCCGGGGTGAACCGGTACCGGATATTGCGTTTGCCGGTGGTTTCAGCAGTGAGGACGGCGTCTTTAAAGCATTAGCGCTTGGCGCACCATTCACCAAGGCGGTATGTATGGGCAGGGCATTGATGATACCGGGTATGGTTGGTAAGAATACTGCCCGGTGGCTGGAAGAAGGCAAGCTGCCCAAGACCATCAGCCAGTACGGCTCTACACCTGAAGAGATATTTGTCAGCTACGAAGAGGTCAAGGACCTTGTTGGCAGTGACGAAATCAAGAACCTCCCCCTTGGTGCCATCGGTATCTATAGCTACTCTCAGAAAATAAGGGTCGGCCTGCAACAGTTGATGGCAGGTGCCCGGTGTTTCAGCGTGCCGGCTATATCAAGACATGACCTGATGTCTCTGACAGAGGAATGCACTAAAGTAACAGGTATACCTTACCTGATGGACGCATATAGAAAAGAGGCTATGGCAATTCTGACAGAACGTTACAGTGGTATGGATGAAGATGCTCTTCTGGGGACTGGTACGGGATACAGGAACACGTACCACAGAATACGTACCTTCGAATAGGGTCCGGACCGGCGTCCCGTTACCATAAAGGAATATTATATTGCCACTACCTCCGTTGCAGTGAACGTGTTTTAACAAATTCACTTCCCGCAACAAACGGAGGTAGTGGTATTTCTTATTGTGTGGATGAAATACTTGATATTAACCATTCGGCTTCTTGAATGACATGATATAATAGGCAAGAGTTTTCCAGTTTGGAGATGCGATAATGGAACACGCTGCAAATACTGACGCGGAGAGAAAGATAATCGCCATCCTCAAGGTCCTCAGTGAGTCCTCCGAACCGCTGGGGTCAATCACCATTGCCCGGGAACTGGAAAGACATGGTATATTCCTGAGCGAGAGGGCGGTTCGTTATCACCTGCGGATTGCTGATGAACGTGCATATACGCTGCCCCTGGGTCGCAGCGGCCGTATGCTTACCCCGAGGGGAATGGAAGAGCTGGCGATGGCACTTGCGCCGGAGCAGGTAGGTTTGATTCTGGAGAAACTGGAACTGCTGGCTTTTCAGACTACTTTCAACCCGGAAAAGCTGACTGGACAGATACCGATAAATACGTCGCTGATTGACCGGGAAAGATTTCCGGAAGCCCTGGCTGATATGGCAGATGCCTTCAAGGCAGGACTATGTGTCAGTCACATGGTTGCAACTGCCCAGGAAGGAGAGAAGCTTGGTTCGGTGGTCGTGCCGGAGGGACGCACCGGTCTGGCTACGGTATGCAGCGCAGCCATCAATGGGGTGCTTTTGAAATCCGGTATACCGGTTAACTCGAAGTTCGGTGGTGTGCTGGAGATAATGGATTCAAAACCAAGGCGTTTCGTAGCCGTAATAGAATACGCCGGCACTTCTATTGACCCTTCAGAGCAGTATATACGTGCCGGTATGACCAGCATCGGGGAAGCTGCCAGGGCAGGCAGGGGCAAAATACTGGCAAATTTCCGTGAGTTACCGGCTGCAGCACGCTCACTGGTCAGCCAGAGAATTAATGCACTGAAAGCGGCGGGAATCGGAGGGGTGTACTTGCTGGGAAATACGAGTGAACCTGCCTGTCAGATTCCGGTAGGCCTGGGGCGGGTTGGCATGGTGCTGCTCGGTGGACTGAACCCGGTAGCAGCAGCAGTGGAAGCAGGTATAGATGTGGAAAATATCGGCGAGAGCGGAGTTATTGAATACGAACGCTTAAACCCTTTTGAAGAACTACTCTAAGTAACGTCGGTGCCCGGATACCGGCTAAACCGCACAGCCATCGGAATATATTCCAGAGGCATAACGTAATCCAGGGACTCAGCTTAAAGTGCAGTGCCGCTGACGGCATAACAGTAATAACTATGATATTACCAGTTATACCCCGATACACCTAGGCAGTCAATTCTGTGCCTGAACTGCACTAAACCTGCTCCCGAACACTGTTATATCGGTCTTACGCTCCGTTTTGGACCGGCGTTTCTCTTCAATGACGGCTGGGCTGCCTTGATAAACTTGCAGATGATGGGTCTGGAATCGCGCGGGTCAATCATATCGATGACATCACCGGCTTCTGCCGACCGGAACGGGGAACGTGTACTGACCAGCTTCTCTTCTATCTCTTTACGCCGTGCTTCCGGGTCTGGGGATGATGCTATATCCCGTTTATAGGCCGCGGCAACACCACCTTCAATCGGGATAGCTCCCCATTCCCCGCTTGGCCAACCGAGCCGGAGATTGAGAGAATTCCGGCCCCCGACACCAGACAAAGCATCATTACCCATGCCATAGGATTTGCGTATTGCCAGGTGTACTTTGGGTACGGTTGCTTCCTGTGCCGACATTATGGCGGAAACACCGAACCGGACGGTACTGTGCCTTTCCGCTTCGGGTCCTATCATGAAGCCGGGGATATCGCTCAGTATTACCACAGGAATGCTGAACTGGTTGCACAGGTCCATGAAACGGGACATTTTCTGGGCAGCGTAGGAGTCCATTGCTCCGGCAAGAAACATCGGGTTGCTTGCCAGCACACCGACGGCATACCCGTCCATACGGGCAAATGCAGTAATGAGGGACCTGCCGAAATACCTGCGCATCTCGAAGAACTCACCTTTATCCACAAGGAGACGCATGACCTTGTACATGTCGTAATGCTTCTTGCGGTTGATGGGTACAATGTTCAGTAGCTCCTCTTCACGCCTGTTTACGTCGTCACCCATATCCTTGCGAGCCGGGACTTCGTATATATTGTCAGGCATGTAGCTCAGAAACTTGCGTATCTGGTCAAATCAGTCGTCTTCATTCTCAGCCTCGTTATCAACTGCGCCAGACACGCGGGTATGGATACTGGCACCACCGAGGTCATTTTTCTTGACATCCTGGCTGAGGGCTCTGGCTACAACGGGCGGACCAGCCGGGAAAATCTGGCCGCTGCCCTTGACCATGATTGAAAAGTGCGAGAAAACAGACCTGCCTGCAACATGACCGGCAGTTGGCCCCATAATCGCCGAAACTACCGGGACATTATGAAGTAATTCTACGTCGGTGCACCAGAACCGGCCGTCAGGAAAAGGCACGCGACCACGTCCTTCGGATGCACCGGCATTGGCACCGGCACCATCCTTGAGCTGGACGCAGGGTATTCCATACTGAAGCGACATCGGGTGCATGAAAAAGACTTCATCCTTGTGAATACCGGCGGGACTGCCACCTCTGACAGTAAAGTCTTCCCCGCCAAGGGTTACCTGTCTGCCGTCAATCTCGGCCAGCCCGGTAACAAAGGCAGCAGGAGTCATGCCTGTGATATCGCCATTTTCATCATACTGACTGATTCCCATGATAGAGCCAACCTCGAAGAATGAGCCGGGGTCTGCCAGTTTTACGATACGCTCACGGATGGTCTGTTTACCCTCGCCATGCTGCCGGGCAATACGTTCTTCACCTCCCATTCGCTTTACGGTCTGCTTCCGGTGGTTCAACTCCTCTATCGCGGTTTCCCACTCCATACCTGGCTTCCACGTGGTTATTTTCTCGAAGGGATCATTTTCGCTCATAGTTCAGCTCCTTTAAGGATATTGACGCAACAGAAACGGTTCACACATTACTTCTGTAAAACGGCTTCCGGTTAACCCGGTTAGAACAAAGATGCCTGGAAAGGTATTAATTTTACAGGTTTAAAACCGAGACTATTTACTGCAAGTATAACACACCCCCGGGAACCGGTTCACAGGATAGATGATGTTGATAGTAATGTATATGACAGAGGTAAATGGGCTCGGCAGGTGGTATGTATTATTACGTAGCGGAGTTAGGTGGATTTACCGGGCTGTACATCATGGRGGCYCYGGTTGWTGYARCCGGTAATTTTGTACCGGGTATAGTTATTCTTACTGTACTCARGATGATTGCAGACAGTATGGCGCTTCTGCCAAKAGTCCATCACGGCTCCAGGTAAGCTGCTTTGTTTAGACGYTAAACATCCCCGGAGTATCTCCGGATAGCATCCCATGCTTTCTCTAAATCATCTTTTAACAGCAAACCCAAAATGACTGTTTACCCCATGGTGTGCCTGTTTTTATGCTTCTCAATGATACTACGGTCGGGGTATTGCTGGTGGGTTAGTATTCTACGGTACGTCGCAGTAAGTACTACGTACCCATTAAATCGTCCAAAAGAAGAGTTTGCAAGAACAGCCCATAATGATACAGTCCAAGTGTCCGGTAGAACAATATTTTGTACAGTGCAGGAAACTATGGTCTCAAAATGGATGAAGCGCTGCCGGACATGATCGGAAAAAGGGAAAGTAATGAGCCATCTGAGGAGAGGTTATTACTCAGTCGACGGCAACAGCCAGGTCCGGCACACGAAATTCACTACCGGAAGGTGTAAAGCATAATTTTACCCGATGTTCATTTGAAAGAATGACTAAATGACTAAGAGGAGACCTCCAGGAATTCATGATGATGCTCCAATTGGTCTAAATTCAGTATAGATGACGGGACAAGATAGTTTGAAAATGGAGAACTGATGAAGGCTCTGGTTGTAGGCTCGGACGATACAACAGTAGAAAGTGTCTCCCTCTCTTTAAAGATGCGCTGGCCTGACGTAATAATACTCTCTTCTAAGGGTAACGAGGGGATAGCGATGGTTGAGAATGAGGGTCCGGATATTGTTGTCTGGGATACGGACATGGTTGATATGAATCCCCTGACCGGCTTGACAGAACTGCGCTCCTTTTCCGATGTTCCCGTTATTGCCCTCATCAGTGGTGAAAGTGAACTGGAAAGATACAGGGTACTGGAACTGGGTGCGGATGATTTTGTAAGCAAACCTCTGAGTCTCGTGGAGTTTATGTTCAGGGTACATGCGTTGTTCCGCAGGACCAATCCTACCCTTGCCAAGATTGACTCTGTTTACTCCAGTGGCCGCTTCCTGATTAACTTCTCCACGCGGGAAGTGGCCTATGGTGACAAGAGGCTGAGGCTAAGTCCAACGGAGTATAAGCTGCTGTACTGCATGGTCAGGAATGAAGGAAGAATAGTCAGTAAAGATACCCTCATCCTGAAAGTATGGGGGGCGGAACACCTGGGAATAGGCAGGGAAGATGAGCTCAGAAAATATATCTACAGACTTCGTTCAAAGCTGAGAGATTTACCAAGCGTTATTATGAGTGAGCCGGGAATAGGGTATCGCTTCATAACGCCCGAATAATCCCGCAATGATATTTAAATAGCAGGGCTGTACCAGGGACAGGTAACTGTGCACCATGACCTGTCCCTTTTCTATTTTATATCAGGACTGGGACAGAATTACTACATTCTGTCAACGGATTTCCACTGTTTCTGCGACTTTTATGACGCTAATCTTCTACACGCCTGTAATAAACTAGCAGCTATTGCCGGGAGTGCTGAGCGTTAGGTTTATGTAGTTTGTTAATTCTGCTAATCCATCCGGATAAATGTAATAGAGAGGCCATCGAGCAGGCTTTAGTTGATAAAGGCTTTGATGTTATTACCGTTGGAGACGTTGCTGAAGGGATAGAACAGTTTCATAAACAGGAGCCGGAAATAGTAGTTATTGCACATGAGCCCGAAGTCATTGATGCGGAGCAGTTCTGTATTCTTCTGCGACGTGAATCTGATGTACCGATAATCGCTATTGGTCATAACAGGGGAGAAGTGATATTGCTGCAAATCCTGAGATCAGGCGCGGATGCCTATTTACGCCACCCGAGCACAAAAGAAATTGTAGCCCGGGTGCGTTCATTGTTACGTCGTACAAAATCGAAGAAGGATAAGGACAATGGCAAGACCAACTCCCGCTTGACCGTATTACATAAACGCTTACTTCACATTCTCCCCTCGGAACTCGATATTATTTCGCGACTTGGGACCTTACCGGGGCATTTCATATCAAGGTCAATAGAGCCGGTGTGCGTAATGGTGAAAACGTGCTGGATGACAGGCCCCGGTTGCAGGGACAGGGAAATGCCCGGCTCAATAATCAGGCACTACGCTGTGGATAAGTCAGGACCAGGTTTATTAAAGACCTGTTCAATACTCTCGGGCTCACCGGGAACCCCAGGCGATATGCCTAGTCTTGGTGCGGGGGTGGTTCGGGGCGTCGGTCGATCGAGGGTACTCCGCAGCCCGTACTGGAATTACAGTTCCTACCGGGCTGGAAACCCGCATCCTCCCAATACTATTTGACGGGTGCGGTAAAGCTCGGCCTGATTCAATGTGAAAAGTAAACGTATCACAAAAAAGAATGCCTGAAGCCCTGCAGTTGCACAATTCCAGGTAAACTCTTTCGAGTTTGAGGAGTCGTAAACCGGGATGACCTGGTAAATGGTAAGAATGGTGCGGAAAGAACGCTATTGGATCAGGTAATAAAGAGAGCAATTAAAAAGGAGCGAAACGTGAAAAAGATAGCAGCTATTGTGTTAACACTTGTCCTGGTTCTTGGCCTGATTGGTGGCCCGGCATTGGCTGTTGACCAGGAGACGGTTGATACCCAGGCTACTGTTGGCGGCAGTGGTAGCCCACCGTTCATTTGCGCAAAGTTTGAGACCCCTGACCATAGCACCGCTCCCGGTACACAGATACTGCCAGTCCCCGAAGGGCAGAGACTGGTCAAGTTCTACGTGGTAGTGGGTGACCCCAATGGTGTCGATGACATTGCGTCAGTGGATGTTACCGTTCGCTACCCTGACGGCACAGAAAAGTTCCAACTGCGCGCCATACGGCCTACCTGGACCCTGATTCCCTGGAGTGGACTGATTGACATGGATGGTGACTGCACAGGTGAAACGCCTGTATTCGAAGCCATGTCCTCGCTGGACGCCCAGGGCAGAATTGCTTATGGTGTGGGCCAGGACCTTGGTACCGTTCTCTATGATATCGAAAACGGTAAGCAGTTACTCATCGAACTGGTAGGTGAGATGGACTATCACCAGCCGTCTGCGGACTACATTGTTGAAGCAGTGGGTACTGATGCCGGTGGTGCGACCGGTGCTCCGGTAATCAACACATTCCTGTATCTGAGCATCGTAGCCCTGAAGATTGACTTCTCAATGATAGACTTCCAGACCGTCAATATTGACGCATGGAACTACGTACTGGGTGATGAGGATATGACCACACCAGCAAGACCAACTGTCCAGAATGTAGGTAACGACCCTGCTAAAATTCAATTACTCGCTACTCCAATGGTCGGTGCCGTTAATGGGAAAACGATCGAGGACTTTGACGCCGAGATGGACCGAAAGGATAAGGACACCGGTGCCATTGTCCAGGAAGGGCGAATCGAGTTCATGGCTGGGGTTCCGACCGTAATCACTGAGATAGGTGACCCGACGGTGCCCGTGATGCTGCCACCGTGCACACCTACCCAGATTGACTTCTCACTGCATCCGCCTTACGGAACAATTGCGGATGCTTACTCGGGCACTATGACCATCACTATTCTTCATTACTAGTAAGTGATGGCCGGAGGGATATGTTGAGAGAACCGTTCGTTATTTGTATTGGTTCCTGAACATAACTTAAATGCAGAGGTATGGGCAGGATTAAAACCCTGCCCATACCTCGCGCAGTGAAGCACATAGGATGAAAACAGAAGCTAGCGTGAATGAAAACCGGCACCACCCTGGTATTTGTGCCAGGTGTAGATAGAGAGGTTAAACATGCTGAATAAGGGTACCAGGTTTATGGCTACTATCCTGGCTATGCTGCTGCTGTCCTGCCTGCTCGTGTTGCCGGTTGCTGCAGCAGGGATGGGTGTAGGTCCAAGTCACCTTGAAATTACAGACGCTTTGAGAGGCGGGGAGTACGAACGGTTACTAACACTGTTTAATCTTGGCAATGAAGAGGTCACCTTTGGGTTTTCAGTCACCGGTGAAGCCGGCAACTGGATATCGTTCTACAAAAAAGATGCTCCGGATATCAGGATAGAAAAAATTAATGTAGAGGAAGAGAAGGAAGCCGGAGTACTGGTCAAATTTAATATACCGCAGGAAGCCGGAAATGGTGATTACGTGACTATAATAGCGGTCACTACCATCCCGGATGACGAGGAAGGAAAAGTAGTACAGGCTGTAGCTCTGTCCGCACAGGTGAAAGTGGATATCACAGTTACGGGAACCCAGATTCTCAGTGGTGTTATCAGCAATATACAGATAAGAGATATCGAAGAGGGTTATCCACTGCGGATAGAGGCATTTTTCCAGAATACCGGTAACGTAGAAGCAATACCGCAGTTTGATGTTGAGATGGTGAAAGATGATCAGACTGTCGCCACATTTACTGTCGCCGATACCAGAGTAAGCCCGGACAGCAGCGAGATGTTCCATGTTGCATGTGATACCACCGATAACAGCTGTGGCGACTATCTATGTAATATCACCGTTTCCCTGGATAATGAGGTGATTGCTGCGGAAGAATGCCGGTTTACAATTCTGCCCAGGGGGACTCTTACCAGGTCCGGTGTCTGCACCGAAATGGCATTAGACAGTGACCCGAAAATCGGGATAATATCCAGGCTTAAGGCAGTTTTCCTTAATAACGGGCAGATTGATACCAATGCCAAGCTTGTTGCTGAGATATTTCGTGACGGTGTACTTGTCGATGTCATAAATGGTGATGAACTACTGGTGCCGGTAGGGTACAGCACGGAACTGATAGCTTATCTGAGGCCGGAATCTCCAGGCAAGTACAGTGTCAAGACTCACGTCCTGTACGAAGGAAAACGCACAGACTCGAAAGACCTGTCGTTTGAGGTATCATCCACAAATAACCCGGTATCAAGTGAAGGAGGGGGGCCGGAGTGGCAATGGGTACTGTTCAGTGTACTGGTCGCAGTGATGCTGGCAGGGCTGACATCTCCGTACTGGATTAAAAAGCTGAGACCCGAAACGATAAATATGAAGGAGTGACTACTACCAAGGGTGTCAGTTTGACTATCCTTTACATTTTCAATATAGAACAGCGTTAGTGGTAATGAGGTAAAAGATAGTCAGGACATAGCTTTACTGGTGGTGGAAATACCGTAAATATGAACACTAATGAACCCGGTTGCAGGGATGCCCGGGTTTGCGGTAGCCGTATACCTGAGAAATAGTACATATTAATACTGCCCCTCCGTATACAGATACCAGGGCTCCTGTGGGAGCCTTTTTACTTGCACTCCTGTTATTAATTCTTTGAATATAGAAAGACCCCTCGCAGTACTGCCAAGCGGCTTACGAGGGGTCTTCTTTATGATTTGTTCTACAGGTTTGACCTGAAGATATTCTCCTGTTTTCGAGGTATTGCAATCGTCGCCCGGTGCCTGGACCTGGAGGTCGAGGGTATGGGAACCTGCTGCTGGTACCGGTGCGTCTCATCCCTTCATTAACAGTTTGACTGGTGACTGATTCTCCGGATGCATGATGCCTATAGTATTCGGAGACGGTAGCCGCTCCTTTCCAGGGTTCTGATAATAGCCCTGATATCACCCACCTCCTCCACATCTGTAACTACAGTTTCAATCTCCGGAGGTACTATGTCTTCTCGCTCCAGTTCCGATATCGCTACCTTCCTTCGTACCATAACTACGAGACTGGGATTCTCTGTTCTTGCACCACCTCGTTTCTTGTAACCAACTGTTAACCCCACGACATTTGCCTTATTTAACAGCTCAGTTGAGTGCCTTTCTTTAACTATTCGTACTGTTTCCATGCTGTTCATTGATGACCTCCAACCTGAAGCCAAGTCAGGTCCAGTTACCTTCTCTGTTTGTCCCGACTGTACCCTGTGCCGTGGTGTTGTTGTTGCTTATCTGTTACACCGCCGACCACCTTTACCGACTGCAAACGCCTTATCTCTCTTATCAATGACGGTGTAAAGGTGGCCAGCAGGACATTACCCCGTCTTGCTACTATACTTACGTTCTCATTAAGGTTTTCCATAGCTGAAACAACACGGTCGATATCCCCGGAAGAGGAATCTTCATTAAGGACAACCAGAAATGTTTCCACAACCATAAAGCTACCCTCATCGACCATTAATGATTATCATCTTACTGAATGGCGGTCAGCCGGTATTGTTTCCATTATCCTCATCCTGTTTGATATCCCCTGCCTGCACTTCTAATTATTTTTCACACTCTAGTGTCCTCCTGTACTCTTTGCAATTCTCCTAATGGACTATTTGCCGGGTAAGCCAATCAGACAGTGTTATCAGTAATCAGGGCTGATTATCTGCCGTCGTGACATAGTCAGGCATACAGATTAAATGCAGGCTGCGCTCTTCCTCAGACCTGAAAGTAAGACAGAAACCGGGCATGACCGGCAGAAATAAACACGTAGCCTGGCTGCAGTCACATCAATAAATGTTTGAATAAGGCGGAATCCGAATCGGGGATTAAGTAAAGGTAAAGACTATTAGCAATGTGGTCGCAGGTATATCACTAATACCTCTGCTGCAAGTAAGGCTTGTAAGAAATGAGGAAGTTATATAGTCCGGCGTCAGGACATTATCTTAAAGCGAGTCAGTCAGGACTGATAATGCTGCTGAACATTCTCTGGAAATACCGGACAGTCGTAATTACATCGTACTTCAGGTTTTCGTATGGAGTGGTACTGCTTTTACGGATTGTCATGAATGCCATGATTTTCAGGAAAGACACAACGGAAAACCCTGGCCGGCAAGCGTAATCAGACCTTGTTTCTGAACTGTACGGTTACAGTGGTACCGCGACCCGGTTCCGATTTAATCCTGAAAACACCACCCAGCATCCTGGCTCTTTCATGCATGTTGATCAATCCTAAATCATCCGTGATAGGGAGGTTAGAGATCATATCGGGGACAATAAAACCTATACCGTTGTCACGAATCGTCATTCGTACCATGTCTTCTTTATAACGGATTGCCAGTACCGCATCGGTTGCTTTTGAGTGTACCCTGACATTGCTTAATGCTTCCTGGGCAATACGGAAGAGGACCAGTTCAGTCTCTGATGCTAAACGATATTCAGAACCCATTATGCGAACGCGAGTGTTTATTTCAGTCTCACTGTTTGTCTCTACTACCAGCAGCTCAAGGGCCGGTATGAAGCCAAGCTGTTCCAGGGCTTCGGGTCTCAACCGCCAGCAGAAACGGCGAAGCTTTTCCAGAATACTGTCGGTCCTGGCTTTAAACCACCGGAGACGCTCGGCTATGTCCGGAGACAGTGTGAATTTACCCCTGGTCATTGCGTCAATCTGGAGGGACAGTGCAGCCAGTGACTGGCCGATGTCATCATGAAGATCACGAGCAATACGCTTTCGTTCTTCTTCCTGTATTTGGGCTGTCTGCAGTATTATAGACCGGGCAGTATTCTGGAGCTGTTTCTGGTCGGTAAGGTCAATGGCAATCCCTATGACACCAAGTGCCCTCCCCCTGCGTTTGACGACTTCCGGAAAAACAATAAGGGGAAACGTGCTGCCGTCTTTTTTGTTAGCTATGTATTCTGTGGATATTATCTTGCGTCCGGCAAGTAACATCCGAAAATCTTTCCTGGCTCTGTCAAGGTCGGTACCTGCGATAATATCGGAAACATCAAGGATATTTAACAGGTCGTTTTCAGAATAACCAAATATCTTAAAGGCATTATTATTGGCAAACGTAAACCTACCTTTAAGGTCTAATTCAAATACGATATGCGGCAGTGACTCGAGCAGGTCCTTGTATCTTGCTTCGCTCACCATGTTTTCATTTGTAACTGTCCACACTATGACACACCTCTTCACCCCACAACACAATACTCTGTCCCCACCCGGAAGCAGTCTTGTTGCGGACTTCGCCCCATATGATTGGAAGTTTATATCCGTGGTTGGTATAAGGTAATTAATGTTCGGTTGAATGGGATACTCTGCCTGGTCCGGCCTGACTTCTAAAACAGATATGCAGGTATGGAGTAATATACCCTTTCTTTACCTCCCGATCTAAGGCACTGATTACAGAAACCAATTCTTTATTGGTCAGTCTAAATCAGGTCTTCAAGACAGAGCCAGCCTTTCTTCAAAGCGTAGAGAACAGCCTGGGTACGGGAGCTGACAGATAGTTTCTTGAAGATGTTGACTAGATGCGTCTGGACAGTACGCTCACTGACCGCAAGTTGGTCAGCGATTTCCTTGTTACTCATACCTTTGGCAGTCAGGGTAAGTACCTCGACTTCACGGCTACCCAGGTCATCCAGTCTGGCACTTTTATTATTGGAGCCTGCCTTTAAATTAGCCATGACGGTGTTTACGGCAGCCGAATCGAGTACAGTATCTCCATTGTGGACCAGGCGGATTGCCCCCGTAATCTCATCGAGAGAAGAATTCTTTAATAGGTACCCGGAAGCTCCCGCCTGCAGCGACGGCAATATATATGCTACATAATCAAAGGCACTGATAACGAGAACAACGGTACGTGGGCAGGCTGCCCTGATTTGTGCTGTAGCCTTGATACCATTCAGCTTCGGCATGCTGACATCAATAAGCACTACATCCGGCTGGAATTGCTTGGCAAGCTGGATAGCCTGTATCCCATCGCAGGCGGTCCCGACACACTGTATATCATCTTCATCACTGAGGAGCTGTCGTAAGCCCTCCCGGTACGCAGGATGGTCATCGGCAATCAGCAGGCTTATACTTTCGGCTGTCATTTCGCTCCTGGTGAATGGTATTCCTTCGGTTGCATTTCTGTCGGGATATACATAGTAACGCTGAACAAGGGTGTTGTCAAGCATAACCCATGAGTACAATACAAAATTACGTAATTTATCTTACTGTATATTTATTTATTACTTAGTATCTGGTTAATAGAGAATAGTCCTATAGGGCTATAAGTATGGATGGTTTCTCGCAGTAAGATAGCGTACTATAGCGGATTGACTCACAGCACGGATGAATTGATAATCAGTATACCCTTTTTAAATTTTATTGTATCGAGTATTACGCCCTGCTAAATAAATCGAATAACACACATCACAAGTCTGTTTATAGGAAGCAGGAGCAGCAGAGACAGAATGATGACTAAAGAACTAAAAGATGAGAGTATAAAAGGAACATCAGGCCTCAAGATATATGTCATTGAGGGGCTCCAGGTAGTCAGAGTTGGCCTGATATCAATACTAAAGGAACATCCCGAGTTCCAGGTAGTCGGTGATGCCGGTACTACCAACGAGGCACTGGAGCAAATGGTGCAGGCTGAACCTGATATCGTAACAATAGAGCCTTTCCTGACCGGCGGAGGCGGAGTTGAAGCAATCACCCGCATACTGCAGACCTTCCCTGATATCAAGGTGATCGTGCTGACCCACTCGGACAAGAGGAGCGACTTTGTTAAAGCGATGAGGGTTGGTGCCCGTGCTTACCTTCTCAAGAGCCTGGAGAGTGATGAACTGATAAACTCTATTCGCCTGGTGGCCGGTGGCAGGGCGGTGGTATATGCTTCAAAAGCGGCAAAGCTGTTTGACGGACCATCCAACCCGGGAAACGACCATGAATACCAGGATGAATCTGACTGCCTGACCAACCGGGAGAAAGAAATCCTGTGGCTGGTTGCACAGGGTGCCAGCAATAAAGAGGTTGCCTCACAGTGCTACGTGAGCCACACGACGGTTAAGGCACACCTCAGGCGAATCTCCGAGAAACTGGATGTCAAGAACCGTACCGAAGCGGTAGCTATCGCGCTGGCAAAAGGCTATCTGACCTCTCCGTAACCCTGACCGGCAGCCGTTTCTGAATCGTTGCACGTTCTCTCTTCATACATCCCCTGCAAATCCCTGGTACCTGTCACTATGACCCGGTGTTCCGATACGTACATTTTCCCCTCATTGAGTGGACGAATCAGGATGGAGTATCAGGCGTTCCCGTTAGCCGAATACGTTTTTTTACGTAGTAAGCGGACATCTTCACTACAGGTATTATTTCAACCTTAACCTGTCATTCGGACTGCATATCCACTGTTCTTAATATCAGTTACAGGGTTCAGGGTTTCAATATTTTTAGAGTTAACAGGTATGCATAGCCGGAATAAGCAAATCTACATAGCCTTTCCTATCCGAACGAACGAGGTCTGTTGCATGGCTTGTTCTCCTGATGTATCCGGATGAGTTACGTACTGAATCCAGGCTAAAAGCATCCCTTTGGAGAATATCCATGAAGTGTTCGGGGAAGTACAGTGTAATGACCAGCCGGGTACTGCTGAACCAGATTAGCGACCGGCTGGAGTATAAAAAATACGAGCCCGGTCGATTCTCCCGAGATTATCGACTTTGGAGAGGGCTGAGAAAACAATTAATAAATAGGAGGAAATCAGGAAATGAAAAACATCGTTCTAAGTGTGGTGGTTGTTGGCGCCTTGGCTGTAGCTGGTGTAGGCGGTACATTGGCCGACTTCTCTGACATCGAGAAGAGTGAGTTAAACTCCTTTGAAACGGGTGCACTCGATCTTACGATAAGCTGGATGGGTGCTGAGTATGATGACCCTCAAGTACCAGCGATAATTGATGCCAGCGGAGCATGGCCCGAGTGCTCCAAGGATCACGTGTGGGATGTGCATAACACCGGCGAGGGGCAGGGAACCGGCTATCTCTACTTCCACATAAAGGATATTGTGTGCTATGAGGTAACAAACCCGGAAAGCAAGCACCCCGATGGCAGGACAGAGCCAGAGGATGTCGCAGAGAACGGCGGCTGGATTGGCAACGTGTGGACGAGCGGCGTCGGGGAGCTCGGTGCAGATTGCACGATGGGTGACTACGTATATGTCTACATCGAGTACGACTTCGATGGTGACGGCGATCTGGAGCCGGTGGTCGGTAACCCCGTGTGGGGTGGTCCCGATTCAGTAACCCTGAACGATATCGCCTGTAACTGGTACGAACTGGGTGAGTTGCCCAACTGCAACACCCGCGATGGGAAGATCTCAATGGCTATTATCGACCTTCCCGAGGCGGACTTCATAGACCCGCTAACTGGTCTACCATATGACCTAT
>DUES01000183.1 GCA_011192055.1 Dehalococcoidia bacterium | reverse complement strand
TACACTGGAGCCGATGCCCGCCTATGAGAGACGCATTATCCACCTCGCCCTTGCAGACCATCCCGATGTTATCACGGAAAGTACCGGGGAGGGTGATACGCGCAAGGTGGTTATCCTGCCGGACAAAGACCGCTAGGAACGGATTTCGTAGCTGTATTACAGGTCCCCGGAACACTCTTGTACTTGATTTGTTTTCCATAATGTGATAATCTTTTCATGTAAAGGCGTTGAAGGAGAAGAGTAGGAGAGGTTCCGTTACCCAGCGAGTCTGGTATGGTGCAAGCAGACGTAACCGGCTCTCCGAAAATCCCTCCCGAGCCACCAACCGAACCGTAGCAACCAATCGTTGCATACCAAGTAGGCTTGGTCGGAATCGCCAGCCGTTATCCCTGGCGGGGGCATGAACACGTGCCCTGGATGAGTGCTTCGGTATTTTTCCGGAGAATTAGGGTGGTACCGCGGGTAAAACCAATCCCGTCCCTTGGGACGGGATTTTCTATTTATTGGGGGTGATGGTCATGTTTAATCCGGTCAACAGTCGGGTAAACTTCCCACAGGTGGAAGAAAACATCCTGGAACTGTGGCGCAGGAACAACGTTTTCGCGCGCAGTGTTGAATCCCGCCGGGACGGCCCGCGTTTTGTAATTTTTGAAGGACCGCCAACGGCTAACGGGACCCCCGGTATTCACCACGTGATGGCACGCGTTTTCAAAGACCTTTTCCCGAGATACAAAACAATGAAAGGTTACTACGTTCCCCGTATCGGTGGCTGGGATACCCATGGTCTCCCCGTGGAACTTGAAGTAGAAAAAGAACTGGGTCTGACCAGCAAAGCCCAGATTGAAGAGTACGGAATCGAGCAGTTCAATATCCGCTGCCGGGAAAGTGCTCTCAGATACATCAAAGAATTCGAGGAAATGACGGAACGTATCGCCTACTGGGCTGACCTTGAGCATGCCTACGTCACGTTCGACAACAGCTACATTGAGTCCGTCTGGTGGATAATAAAGCAGATGTGGGACAAAGGCCTGGTCTACCAGGGCTACAGGGTCACCCCGCACTGCCCGCGCTGCGGTACCTCGCTGAGTTCCCACGAGGTTGCCCAGGGCTACCAGGAAGACACCGAAGACCCGTCGGTATACGTCAAGTTCAGGGTTGCCCACACAGGGGACGGACTTCCCGCGAAGCTAAAGGAAATAAAAGGAGATAAAGACACGTTCTTCCTCGCCTGGACAACCACTCCCTGGACACTGCCGGGGAATACCGCCCTGGCGGTGGCACCTGACGCCGAATACTCGATGGTGGAACTAGATGGCGAGTACCTCATCATGGCATCAGCCTTATTGATGGCTACCGGACTGCACGACCGTACCGTTGCCGGTACCTGCGAGGGTAAAGAACTGGCCGGAGTACCATACGAACCGCTCTTCAATCCCCATTCCTTTGGCGTGGAAAGGCGCCGCTTCCAGGAAAGTACCCAACTGCCGGTGCAGAACCCTGACGATAATTTGACCTATCGCGTGATTGCCACCGACTTCGTTTCAATGGAAGACGGTACCGGTATTGTCCACGTTGCTCCCGCCTACGGCGAAGTCGACTACCAGGCAGGCCAGGAAAACGACCTTAATTTCGTACATAACGTTGACCTCCAGGGCAACATCATCGGCACTTATCCTTTCTCCGGCAAATTCGTCAAGGATGCCGACCCCCTGGTGCTCGAAGACCTCCGGGAGAGAGGGCTGCTCTTCCGCAACGAGACTATCCGCCACACCTACCCGTTCTGCTGGCGGTGCGAGGCACCACTGCTTTATTACGCAAAGCAGACCTGGTACATCAGGACTACAGCTGTGAAAGAAAGCCTCATCAGGGGAAATGAGGAAATTAACTGGTACCCGGAGCATATCAAGTACGGCAGGTTCGGCGACTGGCTGGAAAATAACGTCGACTGGGCTTTTTCGCGGGAACGCTACTGGGGAACTCCGCTTCCCGTCTGGCAATGCACATCATGCGGCAGCTTTGATTGCGTGGGGAGTGTCAGCGAGCTTGAGCAAAAAGGCACAACCCCGCTGAGAAAACCACTTGACCTGCACCGACCCTTTGTTGATGACGTAGCGTTCAACTGTCCGGACTGCGGCGGCGAGATGAAGCGCGTTCCGGAGGTTATAGACTGCTGGTTCGATTCCGGGGCAATGCCACTGGCACAGGACCACTACCCGTTCCAGAATGAAAACTTGCTCGAAGACGGCCGTTTCCCGGCAGACTTCATCTGTGAGGCTATCGACCAGACACGGGGATGGTTTTACAGCCTGCATGCCATATCGACCCTGCTCTTTGACCGCCCCAGCTTCAGGAATGTCATCTGCCACGGTCACATCCTTGATGCAAAAGGCGAAAAGATGAGCAAGAGCAGGAGCAACGTAGTCGACCCGTGGACCGTAATCAACAAGTTTGGTGCCGATGCCCTGCGCTGGTACATGTTTACTTCGTCACCACCGGGTAACTCACGGCGATATTCAGATAAAACGCTGGCAGAAATCACCCGCCACTTTCTGCTGACGCTGTGGAATGTCTATTCCTTCTTCATCACCTATGCCAATATCGATGACTTCATTCCCGATTCTGCGGATACGTCCCGGGAGTACCCGGAGATTGACCGCTGGCTGTTATCCGAGCTTAACCAGCTTGTGAAAGACGTTGATACCGCCCTGGAAAACTATGACCTCACCGGAGGAGGGCGCAAGATAGAGGAATTTGTTGATATCCTGTCCAACTGGTATGTCCGGCGGAGCCGAAGACGTTTCTGGAAAAGCGAGAATGATGCCGATAAACTGGCAGCATACAACACTCTCTACGAGTGCCTGGTGACACTGACAAAGCTGCTTGCTCCGTTTACGCCTTTCCTGGCTGAAGAGCTGTACCAGAATTTGGTCTGCTCCATCTCCCCCAAAGCACCGGACAGCGTGCACCTCTGCGATTTTCCTGTAGCCGATGAGGACCGCATTGATACCGGCCTTTCCGATGATACACGCCTGGCAATGAAAGTATGCAGCCTGGGCAGGTCTGCACGCAGTCAGTCGGCAATCAAGGTCAGGCAGCCCCTGGTCCGCGTAATCGTCAGCGTGGGTTCCGAGCGAAACAGGGAGGGATTGCAGCAGCTTGCTTCACAGGTACTGGAGGAACTTAACGTTAAAAAACTGGAATTTGCCGGCAGCGCTGCCGAACTGGACCGACCCGGCCTGGCAATGATAACGGAAGGGAATGTTACGGTGGCAATAGATACTGAAATTCCACCGGAACTGGCGGCTGAAGGCCTGGCACGGGAGGTAGTACACCGCCTGCAGACCATGAGGCGCTCCGCCGGGTTCGATATTGCCGACCACATAGTAACCTTCTACGAAGGTGACGATTATGTAAACCAGGTTATGACCGATTCCAGTTTGGGCGGCTACATCAGACAGGAAACGCTGTCACGGCAACTTGTCAACGAGGTACCGGAGGAGGATGTATTCCGGGAAAGCTATAAACTCAGCGGTCATGAGATAGTACTGGGTGTGCGCAAAGACAACTGATTTATCTCGCTGGCGGGGGACTTTCAACCAGTGTAGCCGTGGTGGTTAACAGTGAACCGCCACGCCAGTAGGCAACCTCCACGGTGTCTCCAATAGACGCCTTGTGGATTTCGTTTACCATCTCGAACTGGCTGATAACATCAATACCGTTGAAGGTAACAACAACGTCACCTTCCTGCAGTCCGGCGACGGCAGCAGGGCTGCCTGCGACCACTCCGGTTATCAGCACCCCGCTTTCAATTTCGAGCCGGTTCCAGAAGGCAACAGTGGGATTGACGGTCTGCGTACCAACACCGAGCCAGGAACGGACAACATAGCCAACCTTTATCAGGTTTTCAATAACCGGCAGGGCATCAGTGCTGGCTATCGCCCACCCGACACCTTCAACTGATACTTCCTGTATTTTTGCTTCATTTATGCCGATTACTTCACCGGCCATATTCACCAGCGGTCCGCCGCTGTTACCCGGATTGATGGCCGCATCCGTCTCAATCAGGCGTAGCGGCTGGCCCAGTTCTTCATTTATTGCAACATCATTCTGGCTGACTATTCCCAGTGTTGCCCTGACCCCGTAACCAAGGGAATTACCGATTGCCACTACCCAGTCACCGACCCTCAGGCTGTCAGAGTCCCCTATGGTAAGCGGTGTCAGGTTGTCAGCGTCAATTTTCAGTACCGCCAGGTCTGTCTGCAAATCCATGGCAACGGTGCTCACGTCCACCGGAATTACACTGTGGTCATTGAGAGTCACGGTGATGGCAGTAGCACCGTTAACAACATGCGCGTTGGTCACAATGATACCGCTGCTATCGACAATCCAGCCGGAACCGCCGCCTTCCTCAATGACCGACCTGTTGAAAATGTCAACACTGGTCGCCTGGACACTAATGGCAACAACCGATGGTTTGACCTTGGCAACAACGTCGGCAATACTCGGTAATGCAGCAACCTGCTCTTTCGCAGAAGACGATTGCCAGTCCGGATTAATGGGCGTAACCACTACCGTATCTTCCGTTTCCGTCTCGACTGAACTCGGGGGCTCCTCAGGTTCTTCCGTTGCGAGTTCGGGTATCAAGTCGCAACCGACCGTGAAAAGCAGTAGTAATGCAAGAACAACAGTGAAAATAAAACGCCTGATCTTCATCCTCATCATCCCCTGATTAAATAATAACCCCACCTTAAAATCAGTGTCAAGACATGAAACCCGGCTGGGTACTACTTCAATATATCAATAAAATATTAAGAAATTATTAAGCACCTGTTAAAAAAAGCGGAGGCCGGATGATAGCCCGGCCTCCGCTTTACGTACGGATTTCCCGTTCTGTTACCGGTTTACCTGTGGCAGTGAAGCTAATGCTTCCTTGACTTTCTCCTCGGGGTAGTCGTAGTCCTTAAGCTTACCGGACAGATAGGCATCATATGCCGCCAGGTCGAAATGACCGTGTCCGCTGTGTGCAAGCAGGATGGTCTTTGACTCGCCGGTCTGTTTGCACTTAAGGGCTTCGTCAATCGTTACCCTGATGGCATGGTTAGTCTCCGGTGCGGAAAGGATACCTTCCGTCTGCGCGAAGGTTATGCCCGCCTCGAAGGTAACCATCTGTGGTACTGCCGTAGCTTCAATAAGGCCGAGTTTCACCAGGTGGCAGATGATGGGTGCCATACCGTGATAGCGAAGGCCGCCGGCATGAACGGGAGGCGGTATAAAACCGTGTCCCAGGGTATTCATGAAAGCTATCGGGGCCATTCCGGCAACGTCGCCGAAGTCCCAGGTCAGGGGTCCCTTGGTCAACGTGGGGCAACTGGTCGGCTCGACGCAGATAACACGCAGGTCAGGCCTGGTCCCATCAATCTTGTCCTTCACAAACGGCAGGAACATTCCGGCAGCATTGGAACCGCCGCCGACACAGCCAACAATGATATCCGGGTAGAGGCCTACCTGTTCCTCCATGAGTTTCTTGGTCTCCAGACCATTGACCGTGTTGTGAAGCAGGACGTGGTTTAACACGCTGCCGAGTGAGTACCGGGTGTCATCGTGAGTGGCGGCATCCTCGACCGCTTCACTGATGGCCATACCGAGGCTGCCCGGCGAATCCGGGTCTTGCCCGAGGATAGTACGCCCGATATTGGTATCCTCGCTCGGGCTGGGAACGCAGGTGGCTCCCCAGGTCTCCATCATAATGCGGCGGTAGGGTTTCTGGTCATAGCTGATCCTGACCATGTAGACCTTAAGCTCTATGCCGAAGAGCATACACCCGAAGGAAAGCGCACTACCCCACTGCCCGGCCCCGGTTTCCGTGGTGATGCGCTTGATGCCTGCTGCTTTATTGTAATAGGCCTGGGCAACGGCTGTGTTTGGTTTGTGGCTTCCTGCCTGGCTGGTACCCTCATACTTAAAGAAGATTTTTGCCGGGGTATCCAGCGCTTTCTCCAGACGGTGCGCCCGGTGCAGGATGGTCGGCCTCCAGGTACGGTAGATGGCCTGTACCTCTTCCGGGATGTCTATCCAGCGCTCAGTGCTGAACTCCTGGTCATTCAGGGCTTCAACAAACAGCGGTGGGGGAAGAATCGTTGGCTCCGTGGTTGCAGGATGCAGTAATGGCGGAAGCGGTTCCGGCAAGTCCGCCTGGATATTATACCAGGCAGTTGGCATATCCTTTTCATCAAGTACAAACTGTGTTTTATCCATTTTTTTCTCCTTTCAAAAACGTTACTTTTTTCTATATTAACAGCAGACAGTTATATGGCCCCGCAGGGCCAATATCGCAATTTTATTATCACTTCGCATCCTCCTGCTGATTTATGTCACCCGCATGACAATGAGTTGTACCCTTAAATGTTACACACCATCCATACAGCGGAAAATAAAAAACTCCCGCCCGGTTAAGGGGCGGAAGTTTTATCTCCGCGGTGCCACCCTCATTCAGCCACCAGCACCTGCTGAAGGCATCCTCCAGCAAGAGCAGGTCCTATCTCTACCAGGTACCGGGCTCTATCCCGATACCCTGGGATTGATAACGCTTCCCCTGCGACAAAGCCTACTTATTATGCGGTATTATACCGTTATGCGGTATAATACCGGTAACGTTCGGTTTGCGGCTCCCGGGTCCATTCGACTTCTGCGCCGGTATCGGCTCACACCTTACCCGACTCTCTGAACCCCGCTGGAAGTGTACTAGTCCCGTTCACAGCCTTTAGTTTATTCAGTTATGTACCTTGCAATACTCCTGCAACAGCAGGTTGCCTGTAACAATAACATGACGTAACATTTTTTGTCAATAGTCCCTGTCATTGCGAGCGAAGCGAAGCAATCTTCTGCCAGTGCATGTTTATCGTGTCGGATAGCAAGGGAAATAATTCACCAGCTTTATAATTTGTCAGGTCATGTTGAAACAATGATATAATACCATAAATGGTGAGGTGATGCTGTATGGTAGCTGATATTGACCGCATCGGACTGATTTTTGACCCTGAAACCGTGGCCGTAGTCGGGGCATCCAATGCCCTGGAAAAATGGGGAGCGGGCATTTTCAATCGTGTCCTTAAAGCTCCTTATGTTAAAAACGCATACCCCATCAACAGGACATCCTCAGAGGTCCAGGGAGTAAAAGCGTACCCCAGTATTATGGACCTCCCCGAGACAGTAGACTTCGTGGCGATTGTTGTTCCCTATCCGGATGTTCCTGAAATAATACAGCAATGCGTTGCCAGGGGCATCAAGGCAGGACTGATAATTACGGCCGGACTCGGTGAGACCGGTGAAGATGGTAAAAAACTGGAACAGGAGATAGTCCGGACTGCGCTCGAAGGTGGAATGCGCCTGGTTGGCCCCAACTGCATGGGGCACTTCAACACGTCAAATAATTTTTCGACCCTTCGTATGGGAGTACCCATCAAGCGGGGAGGAGTTGGCGTTATATCACAGAGCGGCGGCTTCGCCATGCACATCCTCATGTCTGGCCTCGAAGCTGGTGCCGGGTTCAGCAAGTTTGTCAGCGTCGGTAACGAAGCCGACCTCCACTTCGAAGATTTCCTCGAGTACCTGGCCAACGATACCGAGACCAGGGTAATCACCGGATATATCGAAGGCCTGAGGAAAGGCAGGGAGTTTTTCAGGCTGGCATCGGAGATTACCAAGCGCAAGCCGATGGTTGTGGTGAAGGTGGGAAAGACCCCGGCCGGAGCAAAGGCTGCTCGGTCTCACACCAGTGCAATTGCCGGTGCCGATGAGATATATGAGGCCATGTTCAAGCAGTCCGGTGTCATCCGCGTAAACGAGGTAGATGAGCTCTTTGATATTGCTTCGGCATTACTCCGTCAACCTTTACCGAGAGGTAACCGCGTAGGAATCCTGACCGGTGGCGGTGGTTTCGGGTGCGTGACATCGGATGCCTGTGAAAAACTGGGACTGGAAGTTGCACCGCTTTCGCCATATACCATTGAGAAGCTGAACAAAGTCCTGCCGGACCGGTGGCCACACGCTAACCCGGTCGACACCGTGGCGTCGGGCAATGTTACCTACCCCTGCATCTGGCCATTGCTTGAGGACGAAAACCTGGATGCCCTGCTGGTCATCGGCGGCATCGGGATGATGGGCATGATGTCACGCAGTATCATGGCAAGCATGCAGCAGGCCGATGACTCTCCCTCTTTTATGGAGAGAGCGGAGCAGCTCATGCGTGAGCGCCAGGAAGAAGAACTCGAGAACCTGGACAAGCTCTTTGAGTACATGGACCGGTTCCAGAAACCAGTCCTCATATTCGGACGTGGTTTTGAGCGAAACTCGAACTCACCCGTCTACCAGAAGCTCCAGGAACAGGGTATGGTGATGTATCCTACCCCTGAGAGAGTGGCGAAAACCCTGGCACACCTGGTGCAGTACAGCAAGTACCTGAGAGGCCGCTAAAGGGTATAACGGGGCAAATCCCCTTTTTTTTGGCAGGGGTCTGGGGGATGGTCGAAAGAGTTTTTCAGCAGACCCCTGGAGGGCATGACAAGTAGTCATCGAAAACACTGTGCAGGTAATACTGGTGAATCACGAGCAGTTCAGCCTGCAATTACAAAACGCTTTATGCGGCAGAAGTATCCGAGACGTGTTTTACCCTCAAATAATGCGCAATTCCCACCAGTAAGGGTAGAGCTACACTATAGGCGACAATTATTCCCGGCACATCCAGCCACCAGCGCAACAAAGGCAGTAGGTGTCCCCCTCGTACTCCTCCAAAACCAGGAAGCTTAATTCCTGCGATAACCTGAAACAGCTCGCGGCTGGTCCGGTTATTACTAATCACTTCTGCGGGCAAGTATTATGGATACTATAAAGCCGGTCAGGGTAATTAAGAAACAGTCCGGCTGTACCTGAATAAGCTAAAACCGGCCAGGACCAGACCAAGCCCAATAATAATATCTACCCCTCCACTTGTCCGGACAAGTGCAGCCAGCCCGACATTTGTCCTSGCCAGACCCAGTGAYGACCTCTGTATCGTGAGGTAGTTGTACATGTTGCTTGGTGCTGCTGTTCCKGCCTGGATTTGTGGTTCTTCGGCAGCTCTCATAGCCATTTGCTGTGTCTTTACTGCTTCGTATTTGCCGTCCAGTTCCTCAAGTGTCACMGGCTGTATCGAAGCAGCAACTTCCTGTTCCGAGGAACCGGCCTGTGTAATAAACACAAYACCGAAAACGAGGGTAATGACTCCAATGAGTGAAACAAAGATTGAAAACAGGCGCATACAATTTTCCTCCCATACATAGAATATCTATGTATAGTAGAACGTAAAACCGTTATTGTCAAGTGATTTACAGAAATGGTTATATCAGACTGTCTTTGGGTTCCGGAGGACAAGCCTGACTCTACCCTGTAAATAATCACGATTATATAGCCGGGACATACATGGGAAAAACGAAAAAAAGTAAGTGCCGGGGGTGGGACTCGAACCCACAAGGATCTCTCCGGCGGATTTTAAGTCCGCTGCGTCTGCCTGTTCCGCCACCCCGGCGTGTTCCAGATGTAATTGTACTTCTTTACCAAAGGCATTTCAACACGGTACACTGTATGTAATGTCGAACGGATCTGACTTAAAAGAGAAGCGCGCAAAGAGACTGCCAGCATCACGAACGGGGAAAACTATCGCTTTCCTTGGTATGGTAATCGGTACTGCCGGCACCGGAGCAGTGATTGCATTCCTGGCTGCCTTTATTAGCGGACTGGTCATGAGAGGATGGAATATCGGATTTGCCAGTCTCGGAATTCTCCTGCTCCTGATGATACTCGGTTACCTTGCCGGCGTAATCGTCGGTATTGTGCTCACGGACAAGGTCTTTCACTACCGGGGTTCATTGCTGTTCGCCATCCCGGGCAGCATTATGGGTACCGGTCTGGTCTTCGTCCTCGCAGCAGACCCGCTTAATCTCGATCCGGCTATCAGCATACTGTTTACCTGCCTGTTTCTATTCCCACCTCTACTGGGGACGACAGGGTTCCACCTGGGCAGGAAAAGGAATAGTTAGACATCACGGACGAAGTAAAAGACAGTACGGCACACTGAAAGGTCAATAAATGAATGGAGGCGACGGGCGGATTCGAACCGCCGAATAGAGGTTTTGCAGACCCCCGCCTTATCCACTTGGCTACGTCGCCCCGCTAACCGCTGTACGGTCAGCTTAGTTTATATTGTAGCGTGACCGGCACAGCCACGCAAGTGTTACTACTTTATGAGTCGTTCGCAAATCCCGCCAGTTTCTTATGTATTATCTCACGGGCACCCGCAACAATCCCGTCTATTACGTCCTTTACCGTTGGAATATCATGGATATTACCTATTACCTGTCCGCACTCGGCAATACCGGCTTCAAGGTCACCTTCGAAGTAGACCCGGTTTGAGTTCTGGCCGCTGGTAACAGTCAGCAATTCCTCCAGCGTAGCTCCCTGCTTCTCCATCTCCAGTACTTTCAGGGCCGTTTCATTCTTCAGACCGCGTGACGGTGCGCGAATCGACCGCTGGGTTATCAGTATATCTGTTTCACTGGCACTGAGGAGCCATTCCTTGAATTTCGGATGGGCAGGACATTCTTCAGTCGCCATGAACCTCGTGCCCATCAGGATACCATCGGCACCAAGTGCCAGGGCCGAGACAAATCCCCCTGCATCCGAGAAACCGCCGCCGGCAACTACGGGTATCTTAACCGCTGCCACCGTGGCAGGGACAAGTACCAGGGAACTGGTGTCATCCGGACCGGGGTGCCCGCCGCACTCATACCCGATTACGGATACGGCATCGCAGCCTATCAACTCGGCCGTTTCGGCAAACCTTACACCGCCGGGAGCCTTGTGGACCACTATCACGTTACCGTCTTTCAGTTGTTTCATATACGGCTCGGGACTGCGCCCCGATGTCTCAACTACCCTGGCTCCTTCTTCAATGACAACCTCGATATACTCCTCGGTATTAACCGGTCTTGCCGCAGGTGCCAGGTTTATGTTAACCCCGAACGGTTTATCTGTCAGGCTTTTGACCTCCCGCAGTTCATCCCGCAGCTTCTCTTTCGTATCGTTATCCGCCGAAGTAATAATTCCCAGGCCACCGGCATTGGAAACGGCAGCAGCCAGTTTCGGCCTGGAAAGATGAACCATCCCCCCCTGGATTATGGGGTACTCTATTCCCAGCAGTTCCGTGATTCTCGTTTTAAACATACCCGGACTATCTCCTTTTCTTGACCTGTCTCACAGACCGGCCTTTGTCAGTGACAGGATACAGTACTATACGTGGCATCATAACAAATTGCAGGTTGATGGGCAAACCGCAGGAAGAATCGGGACGGTGGCATACTACCGCCCGGACTCACCTGGTGCTATACTATAATACACTCATTCACTTGAAGGGAGGATAATCATGAGACGTTTGTTGATAGTAACGGGACTCGTGTTGACTGCCTGCCTGACAGTATTGGTATCCTGTAGCAGGTCTGCTACCACGGAAGAGGAGAGTATCAGTGATACCTCGTATGTAACCGGGCAAGTGACAGAAAAGGAGTACCCGGCACCAGCACCAGAGATTGATTTGGAGAGTACACCATCAGCACTCGCGAGTGGTGATGTCGGCCAGGCCTGGGCTACAGAGCGCATGATAGTCCGCACCGGGGATGTGTGGCTGGTAGTAAATGATGTCCCTGTTGCCATAGACCAGATTACCGGGATGGCTGATGGTTTTAACGGGTATGTGGTTTCTTCAAGAGTGTGGAAGGAAAGAGAGAGACTGGTGGGGAGTATTGCCATTCGTGTGCCTGCTGAGCATTTTGATGATTCTATGAGGGCGCTACGCGGGATGGCGGTTGAGGTAACCTCTGAGAGCACGACCAGCAAGGATGTGACCGAGGAGTATGTTGACCTGAGCGCCGAACTGAAAAACCTSGAAGCAACCGAAGAGCAGTACCTCAGGTTGATGGAGAAGGCGGAAGAAGTAGAGGATATGCTTGCTATCCAGAGAGAACTCTCCAGGACAAGAGGCGAGATAGAGCAGACGAAGGGCCGTATGCAATATCTGGAGCGAACCTCGGACACCTCGCTTATCGAGGTACGTCTGGAACAGTCCAGTCTTGATGTTGAATTCACTGCTGATAAGAGGAGGGGGCTTAAGGAAGGCCAGAGTATCCGGTTTACTATCGGTCAAATTGCGGGTGGTTTTCCTCCCTACAGCTATGAGTGGGACTTTGGTGATGGAGATATCAGCACGGATGAGACTCCAACCCACGCATACAGAGTTGATGGAAGTTACACCGTCTCCCTCACGGTGACCGACGACCGAGGAAATACAGCAACTGAAATCAGAAACGACTATATCACTGTTATCCCTGGCTGGAGCGCCGGTAGTATTGCCAAAGGGGCCTGGAATGGCATGGTCACCTTTGGTCATGTACTGGCGAACACATTCATCTGGATTGGCATTTTCAGCCCTGTCTGGATAATCATCGGTGGTATAGTCTACTGGTGGCGGAGGCGCCGCAGGAAGAAGAGAGTAGAGAAAGAAAGCTGAATAGTCCCTGTCGCAGATGCAGCGATTGTAGACTACACACCCCGAAGGCGGTGAAGCGAGTTTGGCATCCTCCACACTTAATTGAATGGACAGCTTTATGCTACGTATAAGGGCAATTTTGCATACGAAAGGAGAAAGGAAATGGCAATTGTAGATTTCAACCTGGAAGGGAAGGTTGCACTGGTAACCGGTGGCAGCCGCGGTATAGGGCGGATGATTGCCCTGGCACTCGCCGAGAACGGTGCAGACGTGGTCGTCAGCAGCCGAAAACTTCCTGACCTTGAAGCTGTAGCCGAGGAAATTAAGGCTACCGGCAGGAAGGGACTGGCTGTTTCCTCACATATCGCCAAGGTAGAAGAATCACAGAACCTTATCGATACAGTAAAGAAGGACTTTGGCCGACTTGATATCCTGGTCAATAATGCCGGTACCAACCCTTTCCTGGGTCCCCTGATGGATGCCGAGGAATGGGTCTGGGATGTAACCATGAACGTCAACCTGAAAGGACCGTTCCTGCTCAGCCAGATGGCAGCCCGCGTTATGAAGGACCAGGGAGGCGGAAATATTATTAATATCGCTTCAACTGCCGGACTTAACCCCAGCATGCTGCACATCTACAGCGTCACCAAGGCAGCCCTTATCATGCTGACCAGGGTGATGGCAATGGAGTGGGGCAAACATAACATCCGGGCCAATGCCATTGCCCCCGGGATGATAAAAACGAAGTTCAGTGAAGCGCTCTGGAAGGGAACACCGGCTGAAGACGCATTACCCCCGCCAGAAGATATCTGCGGAGCAGCCCTGTACCTCGCTTCAGACGCCTCGAAGAGTGTCCAGGGTGAGACGATAGTCGTCAGCGGCAGCGGCAAATAACCTCTATTAAAATAAACTGAATATTAAAGGTAAACGGACGGTGATATATGCCGGTCATTTGTGCCTGAATAGGGCCGCTGTTACTCATATGAGTTGCCGCCGCGTCCAACAGAAACGGCGATGCTTGCCAGGAACATAAGGGCCGCCAGTCCCCAGAAAAAAGCAGTGGTTGCAGCGATGGGCCCGATGGCCTCTTCTGCTTTTATAAAGGTAGGCAACAGGTCAAGCGCGGAGAAAATACCAAGAAGGCAGCATATTCCACCGGCAAGACCAAGTACTAAGGTCAATATTGCCATGTTTTTACCTCTCTCGTTTACTAAAATTATATATACTTGCGCTGTATTTTAATCCATACTTGCCTTATAATCAATTTATAAACGGATTTCGGAGTAACGATACATGATATCAGATTCATTTGAACTGGGACCATTCCGCCCGCCGAGCGAGGCTTTCTCCCTGCTTCTCAGGATAACACGTAACTGCCCCTGGAATCGATGCCGTTTCTGCGGTATGTACAAAGGACAGAGATTCGAGCTTCGTTCTGTCGAAGATATCAGGCGCGATATCGAGGTAGTCAAGAAAATATATGACCACACGGTACAGCTTGCCCGGGATTCCGGATACGGTGGTCAACTGAGGGAAGCGTCACGCATGATGCTCACCAGGCCACCCAACCAGGCTTACTATAATGTCGCGCTGTGGCTCTATGGTGGCGGGCAAAATGTTTTTCTGCAGGATGCCAACAGCCTGATAATGCGTACTCCCGAGCTTGTGGAAGTCCTTGATTTCCTCAAGGAAACATTCCCGCAGGTCACCCGCATTACCAGTTATGCTCGCTCCAAGACAGCAGCAAAAAAGACCCTTGAGGAGTTAAAGCAAATCCACGAAGCAGGGCTCTCCCGGCTTCACATCGGGCTGGAGTCCGGCAGCGATACGGTTCTCAAGGTCATGGACAAAGGAGTAACAGCAGCCGAACATATCAAGGGAGGCCGGAACGTGGTCGAGTCCGGGATATCACTCTCCGAATACGTTTTACTGGGACTCGGGGGGCACGGGCTATGGCGCGAGCATGCCACGGAAACAGCCCGCGTACTCAGCGAGATTAACCCGGGCTTCATACGAATCAGGACTCTGAGTGTTAATCCGGCACTCCAGATGTATGCCGACCTGCAGGACGGCAGCTTCATCCTCGAAAACGACGAACAGATGGTCGAGGAACTGAGGTTGCTGGTTGAGAACCTCGATTGTGAGTCCAACTTCGTCAGCGACCATATTAATAACCTCCTCCAGACAGTCGAGGGCAAGCTCCCCGGTGACAGGGAAAAGATGCTGTCCGTAATCAGGCAGTTCCAGGAGCTGCCGCCCGAAGAAAGGCTGAATTTCAGAATCGGCAGAAGGGCTCGCATCTACCTGGAAGTTGATGAACTAAACGACGACCGCAAACACCGTGTTGTTGAACAGATAATGCAGAAACTGAAAGACGGCAACCACGAGGGAGACCAGCAGGCCGTAGACAGGCTTCTGGAAGGATATTTTGTACCGCTATGAACAGCCTGGCGCAAGACGTAGTCAGTCTGCTTAGTGCCAAAGGTTTGACCCTGGGCGCTATCGAGTCCGCCACGGGCGGCCTGATTTCACACCTTATTACGAATATCCCCGGCAGCTCCGATGTCTACCAGGGGTCGGTCACATCCTACAGCAACAGGGCTAAGACTGCTATTGTCGGGGTCAGGGAGGATAGTATCAACCGCTACGGGGCAGTCAGTCCGCAGGTGGCCGGGGAAATGGCGGAGGGCGGAAGGCAGTTATTAAACGTTGATATCTGCGTGGCCGATACCGGAATTGCAGGACCGGGCGGCGCTACGCAGGATAAACCGGTAGGGCTGTTCTATATCGGGCTGTCACACAGGGACAGCACCTTCAGCCGGTAGCATATCTTCAGCGGTACACGCGAAGAGAACAAGCGCAGTGCCGCAGAAACAGCCCTCCAGTGGGTCAAGGAGTACCTCGAAAGCGTTTAGCAGGTTATACCTTTCGGGTCTACGGCTCCCGCCAGCGCATCCGCGTTATTCCCAGGATATTGGTACCCACCATAAATACCAGCGGAAGAGCTACTCCAATATAAAAGATGCTGTCTACAAAAGCACTCTACCGTGTTATATACTGGATTATACGCCAGCCTGTTTTGGGCAAATGGAGGCATACACTGACCGCTGACTTTACCGAAAAACACGTAGTCACCTGCTTTCTTGAATCCGACGGTGAGATTCTCCTGCTGAGGCGCAGTCAAAAGGTCGGCAGCTACCGGGGGCACTGGGCAGGAGTCAGCGGTTACGTGGAGTCTACGCCTGATGAGCAGGCGTACACCGAGCTGATTGAGGAGACCGGACTGGAGAGGGAAGACGTGGAACTTTGCCGGAAAGGCAAGCCTCTGCAGATAGAAGATGAGCAACTTGGCACGCGCTGGATAGTACACCCATACCTCTTCCATGTTAAGAACCGGAATAAAATACAAACCGACTGGGAGCACGTGGAGACAAGGTGGATATCCCCACCGGAAATTAGCAGATACAACACCGTACCCCGGCTACAAGAAACGCTGGAAAGAGTCTACCCACGCCCTGCTGACTCCCGGTAATGCACCACTCTATAAGGTGCAAACGACTGATGCCCCTGAACCACTCCCCACACCGTTGTGGGGTGTCCAGAGGGAGCGC
>DUES01000182.1 GCA_011192055.1 Dehalococcoidia bacterium | reverse complement strand
CCGTGCGGGTTACTTCGGGCGTGGCTGACACCTGCCATAAAAACGGGAGTCCCGAAAACCTGGGTGAGCGGGTACATCGGACCACTGCCTGCCATCAGCGGAATAATGACAGGGCTTTGTCCGTAGACTGACTCGGTAGCAGCGATAGCCGCCTTTACAACGGGTGCATCGACCGGTGATTTAGCCGGATGCTCCCCGTGTGCCGTATGTATCTCGATATCCGTGAAACCGCGCCTGTCCAGGTGCTTGCGGAGAAGGTCCGGTATAATATCCGGCTCCAGGTCCGGGACCAGTCGGAAATCAAGCTTGACCATAGCCGTGTTTGGTAATACCGTCTTGGTACCCTGCTCGATGTATCCCGACCTGATGCCGCAGATTGTGCAGGTGGGTTCGTAGAGGTGTTTCTTGAGGGCTTCCAGACCTGTCAGGCCCCGTATGAATTCCGGTATTCCAACGTCAGCCCGCATCAACTCTTCCTCGAACGGCATGGCTGCAAGCATTTCCATCTCTTCCTGCGTGGGTCCGGTAACGTAGTCCATCAGGCCGTCCACCAGGATATGGTCGTCCTCATCCTTCAGTGTTGACAGTGCCCAGACAAGACGCCAGGCCGGATTGGGGACGAGTGTGGCCATTGACGAGTGGAGGTCGGTATTCGCACCGCGTGCTATCAACTCCAGGTACATGATACCCTTTACACCGAGGGTGATAGTGGGGCGTTCCTTCATGTCCTTACCGCCTGATTCCCAGATGCAACCGTCAGCAGAAAGCAGCTCCGCATGTTGCGCAGCGAAACCGGCAAGGTGGGGACTGCCCACTTCCTCCTCTCCCTCCATTATCCACTTAAGTTTCAGTGGCAGTCTACCCATCGTGGCGAGATATGCTTCAACGGCCTGCAGGCGGGCCAGAAGGTCGCCCTTGTTATCGGATACGCCGCGGGCGTACATGGTACCATTGCGTATCTGCGGGTCAAAAGGCTCGGACAGCCACTCATCCAGCGGGTCGGGGGGCTGCACGTCATAGTGGTTATAAATGAGCAGAGTACGCTCACCCTCTCCAAGTTGGCCGTAGATAACGGGTGGTCCACCTTCCAGTGGTATCAGGCTGACATCGGCACCCAGTTTCTCCAGCTTCACCCGTACCAGTTCCGCCATCTCGTTCAGTCCTGTACCCTGGGCGGCAATGCTGGGTTGCCGACAGAATTCCTTTAATTCTTCCACGAAGCGCTCCGAGTTGGATTTGACATAACCGTTAAATGTTTTCATGGTATACTCCTTGCGGTGGCTTCTGTATCTGATATTACAACGTAAACCAACTCGTAATGGATGTCAACAGACCGTGACGAGGTATTTCCGCCACGGTGATATAGTGTAGAATACCCGTGTGACGATTGTTAAACGCCTGAAGCCCCGCTATTTTTACGGCTGGAATATCGTTGGTGCTTCTTTCCTGGCACATCTTTCCTATGCGGAACATCATTCCTCCATGCTGGGGTTTTTCTTCAAACCCCTGGGTAGTGAATTCGGCTGGAGCCGCAGCAGTATCGCTGCAGTCCAGACTATTGCCCGTGTGACTGAAGCCCTGATTGCTCCCGTAATTGGCCCTCTTATTGATAAGTATGGTGCCCGGGTACTGATGCCTGTCGGTGCAGTCATTGTGGGGCTCAGCATGCTGGGTGTAACACAGGTTAGTACTCTCTGGCAGTTCTACCTTTTCAGAGGTATCGTGGTAGCAATTGGTTTTACACTCATGGGGGCGCTGGTTACCGATGTAGCGATAAATAACTGGTTCGTCCGCAGGCGGGGCCGGGCGATTGCTTTTGCACGACTTGGCAGCAATCTCAGCAACATTATCTTTGTCCCTGTCACCGTGTTCGTAATTGCCTCGTCCGGCTGGCATACGATGTTTGTGGTCTTTGCCGTGGTAACGTGGCTGGTAGTGCTGGTCCCTTCGGTGATTTTCATGCGACGTCGCCCCGAAGATATGGGGCTGCACCCGGATGGTGATACTCCTGTCGATGACCGAATGCAGAATGGTGAAGAAAAACCCTCTGGTATGTATACAACCCCCGGGGAACCGGTGTGGAACCGGCGTGAGGTACTGACGACAGGCAGTTTCTGGTTGCTGGCGGCTTCCCTGGGAATAAGCAGCATGGCTTTTCAGGGTATTAATATCAGCCTGGCGGCCTATATCCAGGACCTCCACTACGATAACACCACGCTGGCAGCAGTGATGACAGTGAGAGCCGTTATCATGGCGGCGGTGCTCCCGTTCATGGGATTAGTTGCAGAGCACGCTCACCGGGTATCGGTACGCGTTATCCCGTTTATCATCCAGGGTCTGGGGGCTTTCCTGTTTTTACTGGCAGGGCAGCCGGTGTTTCTCTGGCTGGCAGTGGCAGTGTATGGTATCGGGATGTCCGGTATCGGCGTAATCCAGGGAATCATCTGGGCTAACTATTTCGGGCGTTTCAGCCTTGGTCTGGTCCGTTCAATGGGCTTCTTCGTAGCCTTTGGATTTGGTGCGGCAGGTCCGGTCGCTATGAACGCAGTTTTTGATATCACGGGTTCTTACCGGCCGGCATTTATTGTGATTACGGGGCTGTTTGCAGCAGCGGCTTTCCTGATAGGTGTAGCCCGCCCTCCAAGACCTCATCGCTATACTACCGCGGACGGGATGACGGTCTCTTCAGCAGAGATATTACTTGAGGAATAGAAATATATGGCTCTCCGGTTATCTCAGGGCTATCAGCAGAACACCGGGACCGCCGTGCACCCCGAGCCCGGCCCCCAGCTGGGAGATATGAATATCAAGGTCAGGAAAAACCGCCAGTAGCTTCTCCTTGAGCCGCTCGGCCTGTGCCGGTACCGTGCTGTAGGCAATTGCCAGTTCCTGGACAGATGGCAGACTGCTGGCAAACTGGTACAGCTTGGCTACGCCCTGCGAGTAGGTCCGCGCCAGGCTTGTGCGGACTATTTCTCCTTCCTTGAATGTGAAAAGGGGTTTTATATTCAGTATTTTAGCCACGGAACCGGTAGCCTTGCTGATTCTACCGCCCCGGACCAGGTATTTCATTGTATCAAACAGGCCCAGCATTCGGACCTGTCCAATGGCCTTGTTCGTCTCTTCGAGGACACTGTGCACACTCTCTCCAGCCCTGGCCAGTCTGGCGGCTGCCATAACGACAAGACCAAGTCCCATGGAAGTCAGTTGCGAATCCACTACTTCGACCTGACATTTATATTTTTGAAGTTCTCCACCCTGCAGCGCTGCGTTGTAGGTACCGCTGACCTTTGACGAAACATGAATGGATACTATGCCTTCTGCTTCATTTGCGCAGTCAGAGTACACTTCAGCAAAATCCTGAGGGGTTGGTTGAGAAGTAGAGGGATGCAGAGGTGACGTTTTCAGTTTGCTGTAGAAGGTTTCTTTAGTGATGTCCACGCCATCACGGAAGATTTCGGTACCGAACCTGAGATAAACCGGGACAATCCGGACTCCCATCTCTTCTGCTAGCTCAGGTGAGATATCCGCCGTACTATCGGTGACGATCTTGACTGTCAACAGGTTGCCTCCCTTCTCGGGTTAGTTCACTCAACAACTGGTACAGGGATGACTGAGTAATTGATACTGTAAGTTGCCAGACCGCTTTTGTCAACCGTTTGAATGTAAAATGGATACTGAGTCTGTACTGAAAAACCGCTTTTCCAGAGTTTTGCTGCCGGATTGACTGTTTCCCGTGATTCATTATATCCTTGCCTTATTGCAGTGGATACAAGTTCGGATACAGGCTACGATCCACATTAACTGGAGGTAATGAATGGCTGGTAACATCGAGGTTCATGGCTATTGTGACGCACGGTTCAACAATGTAAAAGACGCTTTCTCCCGGGGCTTTGAAGTAGAAGGTGACGTGGGTGCCTGTTTTGCGGCAACAGTAGACGGTAAATTCGTAGTAGATATCTGGGGCGGGTATGCAGACCCGGCCAGGACAAAGCTATGGGAAGAGAATACAATCGTCAATGTCTGGTCGACCACCAAGGCAATGACAGCCCTCTGCGCCCTGATACTGGTTGACCGCGGCCAGCTTGACCTTGATGCGCCGGTTGCCTATTACTGGCCTGAGTTTGCTCAGAAGGGCAAGGAGAAAATCCCGGTACGTTACCTGCTCAGCCACACCTCCGGACTTGCCGGTTTCGACGAACCGATAAAACCGGAGGTCCTGTACGACTGGGACCGTGCTGCCGGGTTGCTCGCTGCGCAGAAACCCTGGTGGGAGCCGGGCACTGCCAGCGGCTACCACTCAATCACTTTTGGTCATCTCATCGGGGAGGTGCTGCGCCGCATCACGGGCAAGAGCCTGGGTACGTTTTTCAGGGAGGAAGTCGCTGAACCGCTCGGGGCGGACTTCCATATCGGGCTGTCCCCGGAACATGATGCAAGGGTTGGCGAGCTTATTCCGCCGACAGTGCTGAAACCCGGAGAAGAGGGATACGTTGACCCGAAGGAGATGTCCGAAATATCCCGCAAAATGGGTAACTCCGGTATGCCGGCCACGATAACGAGAGAACGGGCCTGGCGTGCGGCTGAAATACCTGCTGCCAACGGACACGGAAATGCCCGTTCGGTTGCCCGTATTGCCGCCCTGCTGGCCTGTGGCGGTGAGCTTGACGGCGTGCGTATTCTCTCTATGTCCACCATTGAAAAAGCTATCGAGGAGCAGATTAGCGGTACGGACCTTGTTCTCCAGGGACCGATACGTTTCGGACTCGGTTTCGGATTAAACAGCGAAGAGACACCGGTAGGCCCAAATCCCCGTACCTTCTTCTGGGGAGGCTGGGGTGGTTCCCTGATAGTGATTGACCTTGACGCCCGTGTCAGCTTTTCCTATGTTATGAATCTGATGACCATAGGTACGATGGGAGATAAGCGTTCAATCAGGCCTGCCAGGGCACTCTATGAGTCGCTCCAGGGTTTATGACTGTTATAGTATTCGCTTGAGCCTGGTGTTGGGAGTGATTCCGGGAGTCCTGCCCCGTTTGGCGACAGGCATGCTGTCCACCTCATGGAGGTCGGCGGTGAAATCTATCGGCCTGGCACCGCTGATATAACTGCCGACTCCAAAACTGTCAACCGGAGCACCGCTCTGGATGAAGTAGGTGATGCGCTCCGGGTCAATCCCTCCGCTTACAAAAATTTCTACATGGTCGAATCCGGCCAGGTCCAGCCTCGCCCGTACCTCTTTGACCAGGTCGGCGGTAACCCTTCCCCGTTCGCCGGGCGTATCGAGCCGGACTGCGTGGAGCCGTTTGCCAAGTGCTTCCGCCACGCGGAGACTTTCCTCGGCCTCATCCTTGAAGGTGTCCACCAGGGATATGCGCGGTATTTCCGGTGACATATATGTATCAAAAGCCTGGGTAGCCACGACGGTATCACCCATGACAATAATCAGGGAGTGGGGCATGGTTCCGGACGGCTGGACTTTCGCCAGCCTGGCACCGGCGGTACTGGAGCACCCGGAGCAGCCACCCACAATGGCTGCATTATCCATGATACCTGCTACGGAGGGGTGGACGTGACGGGCTCCGAAGCTGACTATGGGTATCCCGTGGGCGATATCCACGCACTGCCGGGCAGCGGTTGCCCAGCCACTGCTGTGGGCCAGTGTACCGACAATCGCGGTTTCATACAGACCATAACTCTGGTAAGGGGCCGTAATCCGCAGTACTACTTCCTTGTGGTCCATAGCCTCGCCATCCGTTAATGCCCATACTTCACGCCTGTTTTCCGGGAGGACCCCGGAGAGCAGGGCTATGACCTCCTCCATACCGCATAATCTGCCGGCTCGACTGGGAAATACCTCCATAGTAGCTATGGGATTCAGCCCTTCATGCTTGAGGATATCAATGGTGTGTTTGAAGTAGACGTCAGCCGTATCACCTGAAAGAACGTCTTCACCGGGTTCGAATCGTGGTCTTATCATCAGCTCAAACTCCCTTCGGTCCGGTCAATCTTGCCCCAAGTATTTTCTCCATATGCTCAAGGGCATAACGGTGTGCCTCATCGTTGAAGGATGCCACACAGTTGACCGGTACCTCTACTTCGTAATCGCGGTTCCTGGCATCTGCCACGGTGTGACAAACGCAGATATCGGTGCAAACACCACACACTATCAGTCGTTCCGGCCTAATCTCTGCCAGCTTCTCTTCAAGTGGCGTGTTGAAGAAGGCGCTGTACCGTGTTTTCGGAATTACGTCATCCTGATACCCGGCCAGTTCCGGAATAATCTCCGCTTCGATGGTGTTACGGATGCAGTGCGGGGGAAACATGCGGAACTCCAGGTCGTCGGGAGTATGCCGGTCACAGAGGAAAAACACGCTGGCACCAGCAGCAAGCTCTTTCCCGAGGAGGGTTTGAATTTCCGGGATAATATGGCGGGCATTTTGTCCGCAGTAGAGGGGGTATCCTTCTTCAAGGAAACCACGCAGCATATCAATGACCAGAACGGCATTAACCATGGCTACTACCTTTCGTGAGACCGGTGTGCCACAACAGTCTCAACCTTCTATTGGTCATAAAGGTAGCACCTTCCCCTGTAACCGTCAAATCCGCCAGGGTTGAGCAGATGTGCCGACAGGTATTGTTGCTGTAAAATGCTACTCCATCATCTGTTTCAGGAGGGTGACTGCCACGGGTAATATGTCGTAGATTCTCTCGTCAAACCGCAGGTGAGTAATATCATCCAGCGGGGTCTCTCCCTGGTTGAGAATGACCAGTCGGGCTCCCTTTTCGAAGGCAATCACGGGTATGTCTGCAGCCGGTGTGACCACGAGGCTGGAGCCAACGACTACCATGAGGTCGCATTTTTCTGCGTGACTGAAAGAATCGTCAAGGTCTTTTGCCGGCAAAGCCTGACCGAAGTCGACCACGCTGGATACCAGTTTACCCCCGCAGGTACATCTGGTAAGGCTGCTGCTTTTGTCTACCTGTGATTCACATCGCTGGCAGCGCAGCCTGGCAACGTTGCCGTGCAACTCTGCCAGGAGTTCCCGCCGTATCCCTGATTTGATATGAAGGTTGTCTATGTTTTGTGAAACGAGGAAAGCCAGCTTTCCCATCTCCTGAAGTTCCAGGATTGCCATGTGTCCCGAGTTTGGTTCGGCAATGGTAAGGTCCGGCCATTCCGTGGATAGACCTTTGTCCCGGCGGGTCCAGACTCCATCCGGCCCGCGAAAATCGGGAAGACCTGATTCCGTACTGATACCCGCTCCGGTGAATACAACCATGTGTTTCGCCTCGAACATCCATTGAGCGAGAGCAGTGATACGTTTATCCAAATCTGCCTGCACTATTATCTCCTCACCGCTTGTGGTAATTGACCAAAGGAGTCTTATGGCTGTCTGTATTCTATGACGATTAAGCTTTGATAGCAACCGGTATTAACCCGGGATTTCCCCTTCCCCTGAGTGGATATGTTTGTTTATCCATGGTACCAATCTGGTATTGTGGTAATGAATACTTATATTACTCGGAAGGACTGGTACTGGAAAACCCGGAATATACGACTCGAAATGGACATAACATATCCTTCTGAACATGAAATGGAAATACTTCTGAAAGAGGGTTCCAGGATTCAGTTGAGGTCAATCAGCAGTGACGGCATCAATAACCGGCTGGCTGTTATCCGAAGCTTCGGTCGGCTTCTATTTATAATTTCACAAGGTACCCGTAGCAACGACCGAAGAGGGCGGGGAACTGCACGGGAAACCGGAGATTACGCGGTTGGTAGAACCGTACAGCTATTTATCGGTATAAGTACGAGGGGCTAGTGACCGCTCACACCGCCTGCCAGTTCTGCTCTTTGCAGGGTAAACACTGCGGAGCAAATCGCAGCGCAGACGCTGGTGTCTATTCCGAATGCTACCTGTGATTCCGTATCGCTGGAGCCTCTTTCATCCAGGCTCCACAGGTTGGCAAAGACGCCACACCTGCCGACGGTGATGTCAAGTCCGTATCCCTTCTCTCTTAACCAGGGGACTATCCATCTGAAGCAATCTGTTTCTGAATTCATGAAGTCTGGACATTTGCTGTAAGGGTAACCGTTATATTCCCACCAGGTGGACTGATGCCCCGGTGTTGACCTTTCTTTAAATCCCACCCACTCTGCCAGGACTTCATTCATCATTTGTTCCCTGTTGTCCATCATGCTCCTCCTTCACATATTGACATATCTTCCGGCAGACATATCAATCAGATACGGTTGAGCTTAGACCCGGTTCACGGCTCCGGGTTCAGTCGCTACTTACGCAGGTGTTGCTTTTACCTATCTCCATGCTATCAACAGGTACCTGAACGTTCATGCGCCTGCGTACTTAATATCATGAACGCATAATGGCGTAGTCAATTATTTATCAATGAAACTACATCCCCATCAGCAGAAAACCCGTATATGAATATACGGGTGAGTTAACGTACTCAATAAATAGTCAAAAAGTGGCCTGTTAAAAAGCCGAAATGTCATGGGGTACATAGTGCGAAGAGAATTTCTACCTTTGACAGGTAGATGATAAGGAGTGTACATCCGTCACGGGAACGGGGAGAAAGTGTATTCTGATGAGTTGTAATAATGCGGTCGCAGCACTGCTGCGACCGCATTAACCGGTAACCGTCTATCACTCAGGGGTGTCTATTTTGACGACTTTGCCTTACTTCTTACCCAGGGCATCCGAATGTCTCCTACCGTGTGAAGGACTTCTCTGACGTTGTCCTCGTTATAACTCTTTACGGGATACGCCATGGGCAGCTTTTTACCAAAGCGTGGTCCGCGGTGTGCGAACTCGTTGGGTATCGTACCGGTAGGGCATACCGAGCGGCATCCCATTTTACCGCCATCACAGGTCGGGCAGGCTTCAATTGCCAGCTCAGGGTACATGACTACCTGTCGCTCCGTTCCCCTGCCCATGAAACCGAGTACGTTGGCTTTCTTGACCTCGGCGCAGTACCTGACGCAGAGACCGCACAGGATACAGAAATCAGTCTTGTCCTTGAACCGGCCCGGCTGAACCCCGTATTTCTCCAGAAGTTCCGGATTTACCAACGGCCAGCGGGTCGATATCAACTCCAGAATCACCTTGCGGTGCTTCACAACTTTTTCGGATTCGGTCAGCACCTCTATTCCTTCCTCCACGGGGTAGATACAGGAGGCCACTATCCGAGACCTTCTTCCCCTGAGTATCTCTACCGAACAGAGGCGACAGGCACCATAGTTTGACAGTTCGCTGTGATAGCACAGGGTGGGAATGTCAATACCAACGCTCCGGGCGGCTTCCAGTAACGACATTCCCTTCGTTGCTTCAACGGTCTGACCATCAATGGTCAGGGTTACTTTTTCTGCTACTTTTACCGGAGGAGCTACGGGTTGTGTCCTGGTCTCCGCATCACTACCGCTGATAGCGGCCGGCGCCTGTTGTTCTATACCATCAGTCCTGTTTCTTTCAGTTTCCATAGCTGCACCTCCTTACCTCACTGTTGTTCCTGCTGCCACCGGTCCCGGTATTTCAACCCCGGAGAGCTTGGTCACGGCACTGAACCTGGTGGGGCAGACCTCCAGGCAGGTGCCGCATTTCGTGCACTTGTCCTGGTTGATTGTATGTACCAGGTTCTTGCCGCCTTCAATTGCTCCTACCGGGCAATTCCTGAGACATATCATGCAGGCCTGACACTTGTCCGGCTCTATGTAGTAATTTACCAGTGCCTTGCACGCTCCGGCAGGACAGCATTTCCGCGCGATGTGGTCTTCGTATTCCTTCTTGAAGTATTGAATAGTGCTCATTACGGGATTGGGTGCTGATTGACCCAGGGCGCACAGGGCACATTCCTGCATCGTATCGCCAAGGTCCTGCAGGGTTTCTATATCTCCTTCAATTCCTTCACCACCGCAAATCCTGTTCAGTATTTCCACCATCTGCTCAATGCCCTCACGACAGGGAATACACTTGCCACAGGACTCATCGGACAGAAAATCCAGAAAATACCTGGCAACATCTACCACGCAGGTATCTTCGTCCATGACAATCATGCCGCCGGAGCCCATCATTGAACCTGCTTTGGACAGTTCATCGAAGTCCACCGGAAGGTCAAGGAGTTCCTCCGGAATGACACCGCCGGAAGGACCTCCGGTCTGGACTGCCTTGAATTTCTTTTCGTTGAGGATACCACCACCGATACTGTAAATAATCTCGCGGAGCGGCATTCCCATGGGTACTTCCACGAGTCCGGTGTTATTGACCTTACCCACCAGTGAAAATATCTTTGTGCCCTTGCTGCCCTCGGTACCGACACCGCTGTACCACTTGGAGCCATGTTTGATTATCAGCGGCACATTGGCCCACGTCTCAACATTGTTGAGATTACTCGGTTTGCCATGTATTCCGCTAACGGCCGTGCGAATATATTTTGGACGTGGTTCACCGACTTTTCCCTCGATAGCCGTCATCAGGGCACTGGACTCGCCGGATACGAAAGCACCGGCACCACGGTGAACGGCAATATCAAAATTGAATCCCGAACCGAGGATATTATCGCCGATAAGGCCGTATTCTCTCATCTGCCCGATAGCAATGTTTACATTTTCTACAGTCAGCGGGTATTCCTGGCGGACATAGACAAAGCCCTGACTGGCACCAATCGCATACGCACCGATAATCAGACCTTCCAGGACACTATGCGGATTGCCCTCGAGCAGACTCCGGTCCATGAAAGCACCGGGGTCACCTTCATCGGCATTAACGATAACGTACCTGATATCCGACGGTGCATTGCGGGTAGTTTCCCATTTGATACCGGCAGGAAAACCGCCGCCACCTCTGCCGCGCAGACCGGCCTGTTTGACTTCCTCAACTACGTCCTCAGGAGACATTTCCAGGAGGGCCTTAGCCAGGGCAGCGTACCCGCCCAGTGCAATATAGTCGTCGATGCTGTTCGGGTCAATCTTGGAGTTGTCCGCCAGCAGGAGACGTAACTGTCTCCGGTAGAACGGGACGTCATCTTCGTGGACTACCTTTTCACCGGTCTCACCATCAACGTAGAGCAGGTCGTCAACTATTTCTCCCTTGATAATGGTCCGGGATACAATATCCGGTACGTGTTCTTCTCTGACCTGCTGGTACAGGATATTCTCCGGCTTGATGACCACCAGCGAACCTCTTTCACAGAAACCGGGACAGCCCGTTATCTTAACTTCCACATCTGTATCCAGGCCGTGTTCTTTCAGCTCCCGTTCAAAAGCGGATATTACCTTGCCTGCTCCCAGAGCCAGGCATCCCGTCCCACCGCATATGGAGATCCAGCATTTATTCGGGTCTCTGCCGGACAGGATATCTTCACGAAGTTTCTCCAGGTCAGCAGCCGATTTCAGTATTGACATGGTTTCCTCCTTCTGTGACCGGGCTACTCCCGGGTGGCCACGAGCTGCTTGAGTTCTTTTACTTTCGGGTCACTGGCATATTCCTCATCAATCACCATTACGGGTCCCAATGCACAGCACCCCAGGCAGTTTACGGTGCTGAGGGTGAACCGCTCGTCCGGTGTTGTCTGCCCCGATTCGACACCAATAATATCGGTGACGCGATCGAGCAGACGCGTGGCACCCCGGACATGGCAGGCAGTACCCAGACAGACCGAAATGGAATGACGCCCCTGTGGAAGCAGGCTGAAGTGCTTGTAGAATGTTGCCAGGTGGTAGATGCGGGCAAGGGGAATATCCAGCCTTTCGCATATGTGCAGTAAAATCGGCTTGGATAGCCAGCGGTACTCGTGTTGAATATCCAGCAGTATCTGGATAAGTGCTTCGGTCTTACCGTCATGGTTATCTATTATTTCGTCTACCTTTTTAAGATCCTCTGCCATGATTGATCCCCCTTCCGGACTACGGGTTTTGTCTGATATGCACATCATAGAGCAGTATTCTCAGGACTACCTCAAGATAAAGGTCTGTATTCTCAAGGAATTATCCAGATACTCTCATGAGTCCTTTTTACTCCGGGAGACGAAAACGGGGAGCAAACTTTGGTTACTCCCCGTTTGGATTGCTTATTCGGACGATGCGGAACGTTCAGGATTCTCTCATCATCATGTAGCCAATGCCTGTCCTGGTCAGGATGAATTCGGGTTTCCTGGCATTATCGCCAATCTTGTTTCTCAGGTTTGCCATGGTCGACTGGAGCAGGTGGACATCTCCGTAGTAGCCTTCTCCCCATACCGTGGTTAAAATGGTATCTGTGGTCAGCACCCGGCCTGCATTACGGGCCAGGTAGGACAAAAGCCGGTACTCGGTAGCGGTAAGATGTAAATCTTCGTCTCCGCGCCTGACTATGTGGTTGTTAAAATCGACTTTCAGATTGCCCATCTCGAAGGGTGCTGACGGATTTTCATTCCATAGCCTGGTCCTTCGCAGTGACGCCCGTATTCTGGCTATTAGTTCACGTGCCAGAAATGGCTTGGTGACGTAATCATCGGCACCGGCGTCCAGTCCGGCAATAGCATCTTCTTCACTGTCTCTGGCAGTGAGCATAACCACGGGTACAGGGGAAAATTCACGAATTCGACGGCATACCTCGTAACCGTCCATGCCCGGCATTTTTACATCAAGCATGACCAGGTCCGGTGTTTGCTCATCAAACTGTTGCAGTGCTTCGGTCCCATTGCTTGCAGTGATAACACGGTATCCTTCGAGCCCCAGCAGGTTTACGAGCATGCGCAGTGTGCGTTCATCGTCATCGATCACCTGAATTGTGATTTTCTTGGAACTCACAGGTTTATACCTCTTGCGTTAACCTACATATCCCCAGGGTTCCTTTATGATACGCAGATTTACTCAAGAAATCCACAAATAATAGGGGTATATTCTCAAGAAATTCTCTGGGTAGTGTCTGGTGAAAGTGTTGTACTGAAAAACTCGGGGTGCAAGTTAGTGAACGGCGCTTTGATGTGATGTGTTTTATTGCTGGTATATAAGGAACCTATGGTTCTTTCTTCATCATGTAGCCAATGCCGAATCTGGTCTGGATATACTTCGGTTTCCGGGCATCATCATTGATTTTTCCCCTGAGATTGGTCATGGTCGATTGAAGAAGGTGGATATCGCCGTAGTACCCTTCGCCCCAGACGGTGGTCAGGATAGAATCAGAGGTGAGAACCCGGCCTGCATTGCGTGCCAGATAAGAGAGGAGCCTGTATTCCGTGGCAGTAAGAAATACCTCACTGTCGTTGCAGGTTACCTTGTGTGAATCAAAGTCAATTACGAGGTCGCTGAGTACAAAAGGCGCTGATGGCCGTTCGTCCCACAGCCTTGTCCGGCGCAGTGACGCACGTATCCTGGCCAGCATTTCTTTGGGCAGGTAGGGCTTGGTGATATAGTCATCGGCGCCCGTATCAAGTCCATTGATGGTTTCCTGTTCACTGTCTTTAGCGGTGAGCATTACTATTGGGACCTGGGAGTATTCACGTAAGCGGCGGCATACCTCGTAGCCGTCCATCCCCGGCATCTGGACATCCAGGAGCACCAGGTCAGGTGGTTGCTCATCGAATTTCTCGAGCGCTTCGACTCCATTGATGGCGGTCATGATGTCGTACCCTTCAAGACTTAGCATTCTGCTAAGCATTAAGAGCGTGCGCTCGTCATCATCTACCACCAATACAGTAATCCGGTTGTTTGCCATAAATTTAATCCCCGTTCAGATATTTATGCGGAATAACCGGTTAATAACGATGGCGGAACAGAAGGTTCCTATAGCCCGGTCTAACCTGTACCTGAAGCCTTTGCCTCGTCAAGCGGCAGGGTAAACCAGCATGTACTTCCTTTACCTACCTCACTCTCAAACCAGATATGACCATTGTGGGCATCTACCAGGCCTTTGCATACCGATAATCCGAGCCCGATACCGGGTACTTTCCTGATGTGTTCCCGGTCAATGCGATACATCGGGTCAAAAACCTTCTCAAGGTCCCCGGCAGGTATGCCAATACCCTGGTCATGAATGCCGATGTGTAGCTCACTGCCTGTTTTCCTGCCGGAGACGACGACCTCGGTATTGTGCGCCGAGTACTTGCAGGCATTGTCAATGAGATTATCGAGCACCTGCCTGATACGGCCGGGGTCGATATTTACCCTGGGCAGGCTCCTGGTTATTTTCAACTTGATATGATGGGAAGACCAGCGAATACTGGCTTCATCTACCACCTCGCGCAGCAGACTGCTGATACTGTACAGTTTTTTCTCGACACTGAGGAGTCCGGCTTCGAGACGCGATAAATTCAGCAGGTCATTTACAAAATCGGTCAACCTGTCAGTGTCCTTGTCTATGCCCTTTACAAACTCCCGTCTCTGTTGGTCATTCAGTTTTTGCTCATAATCGATAAGCATATTGGCATATCCCTTGATATTGCTGAGAGGAGTACGTAACTCGTGGGACACCGTTGAAAGCAGGTTTCTCTTCATCTGGTCCAGCTCTTTATACTTGGCGACGTCCCACTCCAGCTCCTTTCGTTCAGTATTATCCATGAGGTAGCCCAGTACTGCACGCTTGCCCTCATAGATAATGGACGTGGTCTTCTCCAGTATCCACCTTATCTGACCATCCTTTCTAACTACCCTGCATTCATAGGGAGCGGATAATTGCCCTTTCAGCATGCTTACCGTGTTCTGCCTTACCTGGGCCCGGTCTGCCGGATAGACGATGTCCAGCGTGTTGGTGCCAAGCAGTTCATCTTCGCTGTAACCGGTGTATTTCAGTACTTGCGGATTGACAAAAAGGAACTTGCCATCACGCTCAACGTAAACCCCGACCAGAGAGCTGTGAGCAAGTATCTGGAATATGTCACTGGCTTGCATTCGTTCCACTATTTCAGCAACCCTGGAGGCGACAATATCAATCAGGAACCTTTCCTCTCTTGAGACCACCTTCTCCTCTGCGGTAGAGGGTTCCTGCAGGTAATTTACTTCAATACGTCCAATATTCACGCCTCGTAACGTTATCGACCAGGCATAGTGCCACGGCGTTTCTTTGAAATTCGGTGTACTGAATTCCCTGTTATTAACAATCATCCGGGCGCACATGTTCTCCGGATGAGGAAGAGCCCTGTGCAGCAATATGACCAGTCGCTGGAGTGTATCATCCAGTGAAAGGGCGGTCCGTGAAGCTTCCTTGTTAATGGCAGACTGCCACTGCAGTTCTTTCGTTCGTCTGCCAAGAAGACGCTCCGCCTCCTTTCGTTTCGTGATATCAACCCAGCTCTGCAGGAAATACCCGGTATCACTTCCACGGTTCACCGGAGTAATTGTCTGTTCTATCCAGCACCGGGTGCCATTCTTCCTGCAGATGACCTTTTCCGTGGTTACAGTACCATTGTCCAGCGCTTTTTCCTGGTCTTTCAAAGTTGTATCCGGTACATCCGGGCAAGCCCAGGGATACGGAGCCAGGCACCCGGAAAGCTCATTTGATGTAAACTGCGTAATCTGTTGCAGGGCAGAGTTAACGTATTGTATGGATGTGTCCGGACTTGTCAGGACTAAGGCTGTAGGGAGAGTTTCCAGGAGATACGAGGCGAAATCATCCCCCTGTCCGGCAGCTTCTTCGGTAAACCCGTGGTTCAGAACTGGTTCCCCCATCTTCCTTCCTGTCGAAATGTACTTTCATGCAATCTCTGGGAAATATAACTATTAATTCACTGCAGAGAGCATATTATAAACCTAATACAGGAAAAGGGGCAATCCATACCAGGAAAGTCAGGCGGGATTAAGTGTCCCGAGGGTAGACAATAGACAGAAAAATATATAAATTTGCGTGGCCGTGAGTGCCGGATGCAGAGCAGGACGGCCCGGTTTCAGATAATCCGCCTGCGTGTTATTCCTGTTTGTTGAATGCCCATACGGCTGCAGCCATGAGTACGGCACCGAGGGCAGCGATTACCAGCGTATCATCGAGAACCGTCATGGTATGACCAAATACCGTTACTCCAATAGTACTGCCGCCAGCAGCCCCACTGTTTGCAGCCGCCGTTACGCTGAGGAATACCTGGCGGATTGCGTCCACACCATAGGTCAGGGGGTTAATCTTCGAAATAACCTCGAGCCAAGCCGGTACGTTGTTGACCGGGAAGAAAACGCCGGACAGAAAGACAAGCGGCATAATGATAATCTGTATCAGCATCTGGAACCCCTGCTGGGAGCGCATGCGGGAGGCTACCAGGATACCCAGACCTGACAGAGACGCGGATACCAGTATTATCAGGGGTATCAGCTGTACTACCATTATCGGGCTTAGCTTTACGCCGATAACAGGTGCAAGAGCCAGCATTATAAATCCCTGCGCGAGAGCGATGACGGCAGTACCCGCCGTTTTACCGAGGACGATGCCGGTACGGCTCATGGGGGCTACCAGCACCTCTCTCAGGAACCCGAATTCCCT